>JAISYZ010000206.1 GCA_031269545.1 Prevotellaceae bacterium | reverse complement strand
AAAAAGAAAAAAACTTTTCAGGAAGAGGTGGTTTTTACCACTTCTTCAGAAAAGAAATGTTATAATAAATTTGTTTAACAAAGTATTAATTTCTGTCCAAAGAAAGGGGTACACTAAGTTATTTAGCCAGCCCTTAAAAAATAAAATTTTCAGATCTAAAAATTAATAAACAGACATTCTCGAACCTAACTGATTGCCGAAACCTGTCAGGTTTTACTTATTGCTGAACTGTAAATGTTTGATTTAATGATTTTGGAATGATATTTTAAAAATATTTAATATAATCATTTTTGCTTCTTTGTAGAAGAATTTATATTGTGGCGGTATATTTTGCATTTTTTGCCATTATATATTGCGCCTCTTGCTACCTGTCTGTTCCACAAATTACGCTTGTTGCAGCCTGTTTCCTCTGTCGCAAATACTGTGAAAATTGCTGTTATCGCTGAAAATAATGTAAAACATCTTTATCATTAAATTTTAATATGTAAATTTTATTCATCTTTTTGTATCTATTTTATCGCATTTGTTATCTGATTAAAAACATATTCTGTTAAATACGCCTGAAATTCGTCATTATCCAAATCGGACAAAATCTTTTTCTTTGAAAAAATCATATTAACAATGCGTACCGCTTCATGTACGGCTGTTCTTGCCGCGCCTTACCATTAAAATAACTTGAATACACTTTTCGGAGTTGTCTTTATCAAAAAAAATCCAAAAAAACCAACCTAAAGAAAATTATTGTTACCTTTGTCGGTTGTATAATTTTTTATAAAACAAAAAACAATGAAAGTAGTTTTTACAATTTTATTTTTTATATTTTTGTTCGGTTACATATTTCGTATGCTGCTGCCGTATATGATGCGCCGGTTTATGAAGCGGATGGAAAAAAAAATTAACGAACAGTTTAATAATGCTAATACGGCAAATCGAAAACAGGCGAAGCGCGAAGGACAAATCATGATAAAACAAACCGATAAGAAAGAGAAAAAAGTTGATAAAAATATTGGCGACTATATAGACTTTGAAGAAGAAAAATGAAAAAAGCATTGAAATTATTAAATCAGCACGATAAATTTATATGGGTAAAACTTTAATACGATTACTTAAATACGCAAAACCATACAGCAAATTTGTTCCTAAATACATTCTGGTAACTGTTCCGGGGTTTATTTTCAGCGCATTAAATTTTCTTTTGATAATTCCGCTGCTGACAATCATTTTCAATCCCGACGTTTATGAAATTCCCGTACAGACTCATTCGTTCGAACTTACCAAAGATTATTTTATTGACACTTTCGAATTGATGATGTATAATCTTGTGCAAACCTACGGAAGAATAAACACATTGCTTCTTGTTTGCATTTTTGTCGTTTTATCATCTTTTCTTACAAATTTGTTCAGATACTGGCTGCAGCGAATACTTGCATCGATGCGAACATACGTAATGCGGGGAATGAGAAAGGAACTTTTTGAAAAGATAACAAAAATGGATGTCGGATATTTTACCGATCAGCGAAAAGGAAATCTGCTGTCGTGCATGTCAAACGATATTACCGAAGTTCAAAATACAATAGTAACATCATTTCAGGTGATTTTCAAAGATCCCGTGTATATTGTAGGATATTTAACCGTACTGTTTTTGATGTCGTATCAGCTTACGCTTATCACAGTTGTTGCCTTGCCCTTGTCGGGATTGCTGATTAGTCGCATAGCCAAACGTCTGAAACGCAGAGCAGCAGAAGCACAGGAACTGCAAGGCGACATTTTGAGTACAATGGAAGAATCGGTTTCGGGAATAAGAATTATAAAAGCATTCAACGCACAGCGGCATCAAAATAAACGTTTCGACAAACTGAATGAACGGCATCGTCAAGTAACGAAAAAAATGTTTTATCGTCAGGAACTTGCTTCGCCGATGTCCGAATTTTTGGGAGTAACAGTTGCCGCTATCGTATTGATGACAGGCGGAATTCTTATTCTTAACGGAAATTTTGAATTTGGAATAGAAGCGCTCATCGCATATTTCGGTTTGTATTACAGCGTTTTAAATCCAATAAAAGAAGTTTCGAAAGCATACAGCAACGTTCAGCGGGGAACTGCCGCCGCCGAACGAATTTTTAAAATTATTGACACTCCCGTTACAATAAAAAAATCGGAGAATCCGCAGCCAGTCAAAGAATTTAAAAGCGAAATACGATTTAATAATGTATCATTTAAATACGAATCGGAACCTGTACTGAAAAATATCAGTTTTACAATTCCCAAAGGAAAAATGTACGCACTTGTTGGACATTCGGGCGCAGGAAAATCGACAATTGCCGATCTTATTCCACGTTTTTACGATGTAACTTCGGGCGAAATTCTGATTGATGGAACAAATATAAAAAATCTCGAACCCAAAGATTTGATTTCGCTGATGGGAATAGTTACGCAGGAAGCAATCTTGTTTAACGATACGGTTATAAATAATATTGCTTATGGATTGGAAAATATTTGCGAACATGATGTTATCGAAGCGGCAAAAATCGCCAACGCTCACGAATTTATTGTAAATCTCGAACAGGGCTATTACACAAATATAGGCGACCGTGGCGGAAAACTTTCGGGCGGACAGCGTCAACGATTAGCAATAGCGCGGGCAGTACTTAAAAATCCGCCTGTACTTATTTTAGACGAAGCCACTTCGGCGCTTGATACTGAATCGGAACGTCTTGTGCAGGACGCTTTGGCAAATCTGATGAAAAACAGAACTTCCGTTGTTATTGCCCATCGACTATCGACAATTCGCAATGCCGATCAAATAATAGTTATTGATGGCGGCGAAATTGCAGAACAGGGAACGCACGACGAACTTAGCTCAAAAAACGGAATTTACAAGCATCTTTGTGATTTGCAGTTGCTGAATAAGTAGTGTATTTCATTATGTATAAATATTTTATCTAACAATCTTAAATTAGAAATTAAATATTGAGCCTTTTTTACAACTCACCTAGCAGGTTTCGGAAACCTGTTAGCTTTGATGACGCTTTTTGTCCCTGACGGGACATTTCAAAACACTTGTTGGCAGAAGTGTAAATGTTTGATTTAATGATTTTTGTTTTTGGATTGCTTTGTCGCTTCTCTCCTCGCAATGACGCGCTTCGTTATTCATTACTAATTGTCAAATAAACAAAATCATTTAATCATGCAAATCAAAAAAATTACAGCTCAGACAAATTTTTAAAATATTATAATAAGCACGCTGTAGAAAAACTTGATTTCCACAGCGTGCAAAATGAAAACGTCTAAAAATTATTGCGCAATTTCCTGATACTGTTCTGCTGTAAGCAAACTGCTTAATTCTTCAGGATTTGACATTTCTATTTTTATCATCCAGCCTTTGCCATAAGGCTCTTGATTTACAAGTTCGGGAGCGCCTTCGAGTTCGGCGTTTACTTCTATAACTGTTCCCGAAACAGGCATTAATGCATCCGAAACTGTTTTTACCGCTTCTATTGCGCCAAAAACTTCGCCTGCCGAAAGTGTTTCTCCTTCAGTTTGTATGTCAACAAAAACAATATCGCCTAACTGGCTTTGAGCAAAATCGGTAATGCCAACAACGGCAATATTATTGTCTTCAACACGAATCCATTCGTGATCACTGGAATACTTTAAGTTTGATGGTATGTTCATTGTTTATTATTTTGATGTTATTTTTTATTTACTGCAAAGGTAAAAATAAATTGTAAATTATAAATAGCAAATTGACTTTTAATTTTCAACCTGAGTGTATAAATCTGCAAACAAATTAAATGTCAATGCATTATGCACTTGATATTTATAAACTCAATTTAAAGTTTTTCAAGCATTTTCTTTATTAATTCCGTCATTTTAACTTCGGCTGCCGCGCCTACTTTCTGTACTTCTTCGTGCGAAACTTCTATTATTTTACCTTCGACTCCAAGATCGGTAATTATAGAAATTGCAAAAACGGGAATGTTGGAATGGCGAGCAACAATTACTTCAGGAACCGTTGACATTCCAACAGCATCGCCGCCGATGATACGAAAATATTTATATTCTGATGGAGTTTCAAACGTAGGTCCTGTTGTGCCGACATAAACGCCGTGCTGTACTTTTATTCCGAGCGCTGCTGCGGTTTCGTCGGCTATAGTAATAAATTTTTTGCTGTATGCTTCGCTCATATCGGGAAAACGTACGCCAAGTTCTTTATAATTTTTCCCTAAAAGCGGATTTGGCATAAGATTTATATGATCGCGCAAAATCATTAAATCGCCAATCTCAAAATCGGGATTAACTCCGCCGCTTGCATTCGACACAAACAAATATTTGATACCGAGTTCTTTCATCACTCTGACAGGAAATGTTACCTGTTTCATATCGTAACCTTCGTAAAAATGGAATCGACCTTGCATTGCCATTACGTTTTTGCCTCCAAGTTCTCCGAAAATCAAGCGTCCGCTGTGTCCTTCGACTGTTGATACGGGGAAATTGGGAATATCCTTATATTCAAGCGCTTCCTGGTTGTTGATTTTTTTTACCAGTCCGCCTAAACCTGTTCCGAGAATTATTCCTGTTTCAGGTTTTGTTTTTACTTTGTTGCAAATAAAATTTGCTGCTTCTTTTATACTTTCTAACATAAGATATAGTTTTTTATAATTTGTTGTTATTAAATACAATACAGCCCTTTTGCTGTGATAGCGACAAATAACAAAATGAATGAAGAAACATTTTGCAAAGGCTTTTATTGAAACAAAGATAGCATAAAATCCTCAATTACATACAAACGGATAAAAATGTTATACAAAATTTATTGGGGAAAGATACATATATTTTTGATATACTTTGCCCGGCGCAAAGTATAGTAAAAATATCTTATGACAAAACATTATAGATTTTGAATAGTATTAATCAATGTAAGCAAATCCTTTCCATTCTCTCATTAATAGTTGCATATAATTCATTATTAAACAATAATTTAAATTTATTCAGAAACGACTGTTACAACTCCAAAATCAAAAATAAAAATTTATTTTTCGATATTTTTATTGTTGTATAGTTTTTTTTACTATCTTTGCAGCCCAAATTTGTGAAAATTCTTAAAATTAAATAAAATGAAAAAAGAAATTCATCCATCGAGTTATCGCGTAGTGGCATTCAAAGATATGTCGAACGAACATATTTTTTTAACACGCTCATCGGTTAATACAAAAGAAACAATCACTGTTGATAGTGTTGAATATCCTTTGTATAAACTTGAAATTTCAAACACATCTCATCCTTTTTACACAGGCAAGATGAAACTTGTAGATACCGCAGGTCGTGTTGACAAGTTTATGAACAGATATAAAAACTACGCAAACAAAAGCAAATAATTTTTGCAATATAACATAAAAATTGCCTCGACTCTTGTCTGTCGAGGTTTTTTTTTGATTAATATTTGAAATTTAATTCAAAAATTTTGGCATAATGTGTGTACTATTGTAGAAATAGTTTTATATTTGATTAAATTTCAATATATAACAGCGCAATATTAATAATTGATATTGAGGCATTTAGTTAACAATAAAATAAAATAATAATAATCGAAGCAAATACTTTGTTTGACAGAAGACGAGGTTTTGCTGACAAATTGACTTATAAAATCATGGCAATTGACATAAAATTACGACAATTTTTCCACGATGGAGAAGAAGCCGAAAACGTAAATTATATTCCGATTTCGTTAGGCGAAGATTTTGCAAAAATAAATACAAGAGATTTACCTGAATCCTTACCATTACTTGTTTTACGAAATTCGGTGCTTTTTCCCGAAACTCTTATTCCTATAACAGTAAGCCGCGAAAAATCAATTAAACTTGTTCGCGAAGTTTTCTCAAAATCAAAAATTCTGGGAACGGTTGCTCAATCTGATTCCAAAATCGAAAATCCTGCAAAAAAAGATTTGAACAAAGTAGGTACGGTTGCGCGTATCCTCAAATTTTTTGAAATGCCCGACGGCGCAATCACAGTAATATTACAGGGCATAACACGTTTTGAAATAAAAAGCATAATTAACGAAGATCCGTATTTTGTTGCAAACGTTGAATATCTTAACGATGAAAACCCCAAAATGCCAGACGATGATTATGATGCAATAATAGGTTCGATAAAAGATATTACACTTCAAATTATCCGACAATCACCAATGCCGCAAGATATTACATTCGTTATCAAAAATGTGGACAGTCGAAATTTTTTGATAAATTTCATAGGTTCAAATCTTGATATTACTCGCAGCGTAATCGATCAGCAATCGCTGCTCGAAATTGATAATCTGAAAGAAAGAGCCTTAAAACTGCTTGAAATATTACAAAAGGAACTGAAACAAATCGAAATAAAAAACGATATTCAACGCAAAGTCCGTCAGGAAATAGATCAGCAGCAGCGCGAATATTATTTGCATCAGCAAATGAAAACAATTCAGGACGAACTGGGCGGAAATCCTGTTGACCAGGAAATTACAGAATTGCGCGAACGTGCAAAAACAAAAAAATGGAATACCGAAACCGCCGAATTTTTTGAAAAAGAAACTGCAAAACTCGAACACATGAATCCAGCCGTGGGCGAATTTTCAGTTCAATTGAATTATCTGCAACTCTTACTGGATTTGCCTTGGAACGAATATACCGAAGACAGAATAGACATAAAAAAAGCGCAAAAAATACTCGACGAAGATCATTACGGACTTGATCAGGTGAAAGACAGAATTCTCGAATATCTTGCCGTGATAAAATTAAAAAACGACTTGAAATCGCCGATAATTTGCCTTTATGGACCTCCGGGAATTGGAAAAACTTCGCTCGGAAAATCAGTTGCACGCGCAATAGGACGACAGTTCGGCAGAATTTCGCTTGGCGGTTTGCACGATGAAGCCGAAATTCGCGGACATCGCAAAACGTATATAGGCGCAATGCCCGGACGAATTATTCAAACCATAAAACGCTGCAAAGCGGCAAATCCTGTGATAATTCTCGACGAAATTGATAAAATAGGAAACGATTTTCGCGGCGATCCCGCTTCGGCTCTGCTCGAAGTGCTTGATCCTGAACAAAATTTCGCCTTCCACGACAATTATCTCGATCTTAATTTTGATTTGTCGAAAACAATGTTCATTACAACGGCAAACAATATAAGCACAATAAATGCAGCCTTGCGCGACCGTATGGAAATGATTCCAATGAATGGATATTTGGTTGAAGAAAAAGTGGAAATTGCAAAACGGCATCTTATCCCGAAACAGTTGGAAATACACGGAATACCGACAAAAACAATAAAATTCAACGATGCCGTTATTGAAATAATCATCGAATCATACACCAAAGAATCAGGCGTACGCGCACTCGACAAACAAATTGCAAAAATCACGCGCTATTATGCAAAACAAATTGCACTTTCAGAAAACATAACGGCTGCAATCTCAAAACAAAAAATCAGAGAAATTCTCGGCGTGCCACGATTTGCAAAAGACGAATATCAGGGAAACGATTTTGCAGGAGTCGTTACAGGACTTGCGTGGACAGAACTTGGCGGCGAAATTCTGTTTGTAGAAACAAGTTTGAGCAAAGGCAAAGGTAAACTTACAATTACAGGAAATCTCGGCGAAGTGATGAAAGAATCGGCTCTGATTGCTCTCGAATATATAAAATCGCACGCATCGCTACTCGAAATAAACAACGATGTTTTTGAAAAATGGGATATTCATCTTCACGTGCCCGAAGGAGCAATTCCAAAAGACGGACCGTCAGCCGGAATAACAATGACAACAGCGCTTGCATCGATTTTCACGCAACGCAAAGTACGCAAAGGTATTGCCATGACAGGCGAAATAACCTTACGCGGAAAAGTTCTTCCCGTAGGCGGAATTAAAGAAAAAATACTTGCGGCAAAACGCGCAGGAATAAATGATATTGTGCTGTCGAAAGATAACGAAAAAGATATATCCGAAATCAAACCTGTTTACATCAAAGGATTGAAATTTCATTACGTTGAAACAATTGCGGATGTTCTTGACTTAGCTTTGCTAAAAGAAAAAGTTAAAAATGCAATAAAGGTTGAATGAAATAATAAAGGCTGTTCCAAAAGCGAAACAGCCTTTAATTTTAGCAAAATACACAAATTAATAATTTGCTTTCATGATTTCAAAATATGCTTGCGGATGCTTACAGGCAGGACATAGTTGCGGAGCAGATTTTCCGACATATATAAATCCGCAGTTGCGACATTGCCAGGTAATTTCTCTGTCTTTTGCAAATACTGTTCCACATTCGATATTCGACAGTAATTTACGATAACGTTCTTCGTGTCCTTTTTCGGCAACCGAGATATTTCGGTACATGCTTGCAATTTCTGTGAAACCTTCTTCTTCGGCAACATCTGCAAACATTGGATAATCGTGTGTCCATTCTTCGTTTTCGCCCTGTGCTGCCGCCAAAAGATTTTCGGCTGTCGTACTTATCATTCCGGCAGGATAACTTGCTGTAATTTCAACCATTCCGCCTTCAAGATATTTAAACATACGTTCTGCATGTTCTTTTTCCTGATTGGCAGTTTCGTCAAAAATTGCCGCAATCTGTTCAAAGCCTTCTTTTTTTGCCTTGCTCGCAAAATATGTGTAACGCATACGAGCCTGCGATTCGCCTGCAAACGATGTCAGCAGGTTTTTTTCTGTTTTTGTTCCTTTAACGCTTTTCATTTTTTTGTTTTTTAGTTTACATTTATGTTTTTTTGTAAATGCAAAAATATATATAATTTGCTATTCCTGCAAATTTCATATCTTTGTATTGGTATATTGACTATTAATTTGTTCCTTTGTAAAAAATATTATAAATGGTATGAAAAAAATAAGTTTATTAATTGGTTTATTTGTCGGTGCAACAGGCGTTTTTGCTCAATTTAATCTGCAATCGGGCGATTTGCTGTTTCAGGTAGGAAAAAGTACAACGTTAACCGACGCCATTGCTCAGGTAACATCTGGCGCCGACAGTGTAAATTACACTCATGTCGGTATTGTTTCGATAGAAAATGATAAGGTTTTTGTGATAGAAGCCACATCGCCAAAAGTGCGAAAAGTGATTATTGATACTTTTCTTAACGATGCTCGCAAAATCAACGGAAAACCTATTGTTGCGGTCGGACGGCTGCAAAGCAAATATTTTGATATTATTCCTCAAGCAATAAAAAATGCAGAAACGTATTTGGGCAAACCTTACGATTATGTTTATTCGCCCGATAATGACGAATATTATTGCAGCGAGCTGGTTTATCTTACATTCAAAAATAAAAAAGGCAAACCTGTATTCAAGGCAAAAAAAATGACTTTCTGCGATGACAAAGGAAATATGAGCGCTTCATGGATTCGGCATTTTGCAAAATACAAAGCGCCAATTCCCGAAGGACGCAAAGGAACAAACCCCGGTGAAATGTCGAAATCAAAAGAAATAACAATTCTGTATAGATATTTTGATTAAAAAAAGACGATATTGAATTAATACCGTCTCTTTTTGTTCGATACAGAATCGTTTGTCATTCCGTTTTCAACGATGGACTGTTCTTGTCAAGCCGCTGTTTGTCGTGATTAAATTCCAAGCGTTTTTTGATTAATTGCTGTCGCGAATTGTCAGTATTGGCAAGTCGTTTTTCTTTCAACTTTTTCCACTCGCGTGTTTTTATCACGGTTTTTGCTTGTTTTGCTGTAAGAAATTTACGAAATTCATTGTAATATTTCTCACGAACATCAACAATTTTACGCGATTTGGCAAATTTATCCTGTACTGCTTTGTCAATATCCGAATCGTTTGGTTCGCTATCTTTATTCAATTTTTTGAAATCAAGATTTTCGCTTAATTCATTCAGATAATTTTTATACACAGGCATAAATTTTGCAGCGGCAGCATCGTCAAGCATAAGTTTGTCCGCCATTCTCTTGCATTTTTTCTCAACGATTTCTTCTTTGTTTGGCTTTTCGCCATCTTTGAACTGTCTGTTTTTTGTAACTTTTTGCTGTGCCGAAGCCGAAAAGCACAAAACAGCGCTTAATAAAAGAATTAACAATTTTTTCATAATATAATTTGTTTAAAAATTAATAAATTTAACTTGTTTCACAATATCTTTGATAAGATGAAATCAAAAAGGTTTAAATGTAGATTAAAAAACAATACCTTCTTTTCATTGTTTTATATTTCTGGATACCGCAACAGCGCACAGAAAGCAAAATATCAGACGGCAAGTATAAACAGTCAATCATTAAAAATAAAACTTTAAGATACAAAAATCAATAAACAGCATTTCCCACCTGACAGGTTCTCGAAACCTGTCAGGTGGGATGACACTTATTGTCCTTGACGGTACATTTTCAAAACATTTGTTGGCTAAACTGTAAATGTTTGATTTAATGATTTTGGAATAATATTTAAAAATATTTGAAGAGTTTTAACTCGTATTGCGCAAAACCTTGCAATTTCGTATCCTGATTTTCGTTAATAATTATCTATTAATAAACAATTCATATTCTTTTTAAGGAGCAACTAAATATTCGTTACCTTCTGTTTTTAATAAAAATATTTTAAAAATATTAATGATTTGCAAATTATTTGTAATTTTGAGCAAATTTGAAAAAATATCAACAATATGTACGGAAAAATAAAAAATTATTTACAGCAAACTCTTGCCGACATCGAAGCGGCAGGACTTTATAAAAACGAGCGAATTATTGTTTCGTCTCAAAAAGCAGATATAAAAATAAATACAGGCAGGGATGTGCTTAATTTCTGCGCAAACAATTATTTGGGACTGTCGAATAATCAACGACTGATTGATGCTGCAAAACGCGCTATGGATACTCATGGTTTTGGACTTTCGAGTGTGCGGTTTATTTGCGGAACACAGGATATTCACAAAGAACTTGAAACTGCAATTGCCCGATATTTCGGAACGGAAGACACCATATTGTACGCTGCCTGTTTTGATGCAAACGGAGGCGTTTTCGAACCTTTGTTTGACGAAAATGATGCAATAATTTCCGATGCTTTGAATCATGCATCTATTATTGATGGCGTGCGACTTTGCAAAGCCGTTCGCTATCGCTACGCAAACGCCGACATGGCAGAACTTGAAAAATGTCTGATTGAAGCGCAGGCACAGCGTCATCGCATAATTGTTACTGACGGCGTTTTTTCGATGGATGGAAATGTTGCGCCTATGGATAAAATTTGCGATTTGGCAGATAAATACGATGCTTTGGTTATGGTTGATGAATGTCATTCTGCCGGCGTGGTTGGCAAAACAGGACGCGGTGTCAGCGAACAGTTTAATTTGTACGGACGTATTGACATTCATACCGGAACGCTCGGAAAATCGTTTGGCGGCGCTATCGGCGGATTTACCACAGGACGCAAAGAAATTATCGATTTGCTGCGTCAGCGTTCTCGCCCTTATCTGTTCTCAAATTCAATACCTCCGGCTGTTGTAGGAGCAGGAATAGAAATGTTTAAAATGCTGGACGAAAGTACCGAAATTCACGACAAACAACAACGCAATGTCGAATATTTCAGAAACAAAATGATAAATGCAGGTTTTGACATAAAACCTACACAATCGGCAATATGCGCCGTAATGCTTTACGATGCAAAACTTTCGCAGATATTTGCTTCGCGTATGCTGGACGAAGGAATTTACGTTGTCGGTTTTTATTATCCTGTTGTACCGAAAGATCAGGCGCGTATTCGCGTACAAATTTCAGCAGGACACGAACAGGAACATCTCGACAAGGCAATCGAAGCATTTGTAAAAGTAGGTAAAGAGTTGAATGTGATTAAACAGTATATCGTATGATGGCGGTTTGGTATAACTAAGATTTTTTATTCCTCCGTTCAACGTAACCTCAAAACAAAAGTTTTGCTTTTAATACAACTCAGTGTCAGGAAATTGCGCCGAACAGAGCATTTACACAGATTTTTAATATTCTTTATCTGCGAAAATCTGTTGTATCTGTGTGCAAATTTTATTAATTGCAGACAAAATTATTTAAACATTAATAAAATTTTTTCGAGATTTTCGCACAAAATATCGATCTCATCAAAAGTATTGTAAAATGCAAAAGATGCTCTTACCATTCCTGTTTTATCAAAATGCGCCAAAAGCGGCTCGGTGCAAAGAGTTCCTGTACGCACGGCAATTCCTTTCTTATCCAGAATCATTCCTGTATCAAGATGGTGAATATCTTTTAACAGAAACGACACAATCGCAACTTTATCATTTGCTTCGCCATATATTTTCAAACCTTCGACTGACGACATTTTTTGTGTTGCATAATCAAGCAGTTTGTTTTCGTATTCGATAATATTTTGCCGTCCGATATTGTTGACATAATCAATAGCAGCGCCAAGAGCAATTGCATCAATGAAATTGAGCGTTCCTGCTTCAAATTTCAGCGGAAGTTGAGCGTAAGTTGTTTTGTCAAAAGTTACGGTCGAAATCATATCGCCTCCGCCCTGATAAGGAGGCATTTGTTCGAGCAGTTTTTCTTTTCCGTAAAGTATGCCGATTCCTGTCGGAGCATAAATTTTATGTCCCGAAAAAGTATAAAAATCACAATCCAAATCGCTCACATCCACAATTCCATGCGGTACAGCCTGCGCTCCGTCCACAAGTACTGGAATGTTATGCAAATGTGCTTTTGCAATAATTTCTTTTACCGGATTTATTGTTCCCAAAACGTTGGAAGCATGAGTAACAGCAATAATTTTTGTGCGTTCGCTTATTAGCGCATCGAGCAGGTCAATACGCAAAACACCTTTATCGTCAAACGGAATTATTTTGACAGTTGCGCCTTTGCGTTCGCACAGAAGTTGCCACGGCACGATGTTTGAGTGATGTTCCATTTCGCTGACAATGATTTCGTCGCCAGCAGAAACGAAGCGTTCGCCAAACGAACTTGCAACCGTATTTATAGAGCCTGTTGTTCCCGATGTAAAAATAATTTCGGATGTCTTTTCGGCATTTATAAATTGGCGGATTTTTTCGCGTGCCTGTTCATATTTTTCGGTACACTGTTCGCTCAAAAAATGAACTCCGCGATGAATATTTGCATTGCCTGTTCTATACAGTTCATCGATAGTTTGAATTACACATTCAGGTTTTTGCGTAGTTGCAGCATTATCAAGATAAATCAAAGGATTTCCGTAAACAGTTGCGTTCAAAATCGGGAAATATTTTCGAATATTTATAATATCAATCATTATCAAAATTTGTAAATTACGGCAAAATTAATTAAAAATATATAATCATCCAACAATGCAATTAAGTGGTTAAGATAAAGATTATAAAGTTAACGTTTTTTATTATATCCTCTGCGTTCATATTTTCTGTTGATTT
This sequence comes from Prevotellaceae bacterium, assembly GCA_031269545.1. Classification (GTDB taxonomy): domain Bacteria; phylum Bacteroidota; class Bacteroidia; order Bacteroidales; family UBA932; genus JAIRKV01. Next base: position 28,609 of record JAISYZ010000206.1, on the reverse strand, counting down.
AAGCACCTGTGCATATTGATTATAATGATATAATGTTTCTTATGTCTGAAATAAAAGAAAATAATTTCATAAAATTAAAAACATCTTCTGTGTTTGTGAACTTTTATTTGTACTTTTGTCGCTCCACTTTTTGAAAAATATTTTAATTATGAGTATCGTTCTTATGAACATTGCAGCAAAATACAATCCTGTTGAAGTTGAAGACAGACTTTATGCTTATTGGTTGGAAAACGGATTTTTCAATTCCGATCCCGACGAGCGCGAACCTTATACAATAGTTATACCGCCGCCAAACGTTACAGGCGTTTTGCACATGGGACACATGCTCAACAACACCATACAGGACGTTTTGGTACGCCGCGCCCGAATGTTGGGAAAAAATGCCTGTTGGGTTCCGGGAACAGACCACGCTTCGATTGCTACCGAAGCAAAGGTCGTTGCAAAACTTCGCGAACAGGGAATAAGCAAAGATAAACTTTCGCGTGACGAATTTTTGAAGCACGCATGGGAATGGAAAGAAAAACATGGCGGAATAATCCTCGAACAACTTAAAAAACTCGGCGCTTCGTGCGACTGGCGGCGTACACGCTTCACTATGGACGAAAAACTGTCGGAAGCCGTTATCGATACTTTTCTTTACCTTTACAACAAAGGACTGATATATCGCGGCGTGCGAATGGTGAATTGGGATCCGGCAAGCAAAACGGCGGTGTCGGACGAAGAAGTCATCCATAAAGATGTAAATTCAACTCTTTATTATTTGTCGTATCCGATAGTTGGCGAAAATACAAGCCTCACAATAGCAACCACGCGTCCCGAAACGATTATGGCTGACGTTGCAATTTGCATAAATCCAAACGATGAGCGTTACAGCCAAATGAAAGGTAAAAAAGCGCTTATTCCGTTAATAAATAAAGAAATTCCTGTGATTTTTGACGAATATGTCAGCATGGATTTCGGAACAGGTTGCCTCAAAGTTACTCCCGCCCACGACATCAACGATTATACGCTCGGAATAAAATACAAACTGCCTGTGATTGATATTATTGATAATGATGGACGACTGAACGAAAAAGCGCAGATTCTCGTTGGCGAAGACCGTTTTGATGCTCGCAGGAAAATTGTAAAAATGCTTGATGCAGCAGGATTTCTCGTCAAAACCGAAGATTACAAAAGTTCCGTAGGTTTTTCAGAACGCACCGATGCTGTAATCGAACCCAAACTGTCGATGCAATGGTTTTTGAAGATGGAAGAAATATCGAAGCCCGCACTCAATTATGTACTTGATGGCGACATAAAACTTATTCCCGACAAATTCAAAAACACTTATAAATATTGGATGGAAAACGTGCGCGACTGGTGCATTTCGCGTCAACTTTGGTGGGGACAGCGTATTCCTGCGTGGTATTTGCCCGATGGAAACTTTGTTGTTGCAAAAACTGTTGACGAAGCATTTACGCTTGCTCAAAAAAAATATAAAAATATAAATATCTCCGATTTACATCAAGACGAAGATGTTGTAGATACGTGGTTTTCGTCGTGGCTTTGGTCTCTTTCGGTTTTCGATCCATCGGTGTGCGGACATCCCGAAAACAAAGGCAACGCCGATTTGAATTATTATTATCCTACCAACGATTTGGTAACGGCTCCCGAAATTCTGTTTTTCTGGGTAGCGCGTATGATTATCGCAGGACATGAATTTCGCGGCAAAGCGCCATTCTCAAATGTATATCTGACAGGTATCGTACGCGACAAGGAAGGAAGAAAGATGAGCAAGTCGCTCGGAAATTCGCCCGATCTTTTGGAATTAATAAAACAGTACGGCGCAGATGGAGTCCGCATCGGAATGTTGCTTTGTTCGGCGGCAGGCAACGATATTTTGTACGATAATTCACAAGTTGAACAGGGACGCAATTTCTGTAACAAGATATGGAATGCATTTAGATTGATAAAATATTGGAACGCAGAGCAAATTCCGCAACCCGATTATGCATCAAAAGCAATAGAATGGTTTAATGCAAAATTTAACAAAACGCTTAAAGATATTTATGATAATTTCGACAAATACAGAATATCGGAAGCGCTGATGGACGCATATAAACTGTTTTGGGACGACTTTTGCGCTTATTATCTCGAAATAATAAAACCCGCTTACGGCTCTCCTGTTGACAAATCGACATACGACGAAACATTAAAAATATTTGAAAATCTTTTGAAAATCCTGCATCCTTTCATGCCTTTTATAACCGAAGAAATATGGCTAATCCTGAATAATGACAGAAAAGAAGAAGGTAAAACCATAATGCTCACGCTTCAACCGAAACCTTGCGATTTTGATGAGAAAATTGTTGAAATATTCGAGCAGATAAAAGAGATTATTATAAACGTAAGAGCATTGAGGCAGAATAAAAATATTTCGCCTAAACAAAGTCTCGAGTTGTTTGTGAAAGGTAATTTTGATTTGTCGTTTGCAAGCATTTTGATGAAATTGGCAAACCTTTCAAAGGTTGAAAAAATAGAAACCGACATCGAAAACGCTTCGACTTTTCGGGTAAGAACAAACGAATATTACATACCGCTCGGCAACAAAATAAATATTGACGAAGAATTGAATAAATTAGAAAATGAACTCGAATACGCCAAAGGATTTTTATCGGTTGTGAATAAAAAATTAAACAATGATAAATTTGTGAACAGCGCACCGTCAAACGTAGTCGAATCGGAGCGTAAAAAACAGTCGGATGCAGAATCAAAGATAAAAATTTTGGAAGAAAATATTGCTCGTTTACAGGCAAATAATATGTAACCAGTCAAAAAAAATGACTTGAAATTTGCAATAACAAAAAATATAACTACCTTTGCAGCCTCATTTTAAAAACGAATGAGCGGTATTGATTCAGTAGCTCAGCAGGTAGAGCACATCCCTTTTAAGGATGGGGTCCTGGGTTCGAATCCCAGCTGGATCACAAAACAACAAAATACATTTATATAAACATCTGAAAGATAAAAGACAATTATATAGATGCGAAAAATTTAGAAACATTTACTTCTAAATTACTTCCAAGCCCGCCAATTCAAGCGGGCTGTGGTGTTTTATGAGATTACTCAGTTTGTCTTTAACAGGAAAAATTTATGCGGCAGTATAATAAAAATCTTTGCTTTCAGTTAATATCTTCGTTTCGTTATTCATTATTATTTGCTAATTACCAATTATTCGTTGACTTGTCGCTGCGTTCCTTGCAAAGACGGACAAATCAACGAGCAAACAACAGTCAGTCAGGCTTGCCAACCAAGTTGAAAATGAAAAACCATAAAATACAAACGGAAAACGAACAGCGCCTCAAATTGTTTTAACTATCGTCGGTATTAAAATTTTTATTCGTAAATTTCCCCTATAAAGTCTCTCAAACATTTTTATCCGGTTGTGTATAATTGAGGATTTTATATTAACTTTGCGGTATTAATATCGAAGAAAAATATTAACAATGAAAAAATCGTATGAAAATACCGCCGAAACATCTGCAATGTGGCATATTTTCGCTTCCATTATGCAGATGAAAATATCCAGTCAGTTATCTTCGTATCTTCACCGCTCAAGTGAAAGTGCAATGCGAGCGGATTTATGTTTTCACCAAACGAGTGAAAGTGCAATGCAAATGGATTTACACTTTCACCAAACAAGTGAAAGAGCAATACGGGCGGATTTACATTTTCACCAAACAAGTGAGAGAGCAATGCGAGCAGATTTGCATTTTCACCAAACAAGTGAAAGCGCAATGCAAGAGTATTTACATTTTCACCAGCATACAGTATTCAAAAAACAACATATTTTTTAACCTTAAAACATAATTGACATGAAAAAGTTTATCAGATTCAACTACACCGCACTTCGTAACGAGGCGCATGTAGAATACAACGAAACTTTCGACAGCATCATTGTCAGGCACAACCCGCAAGCGCTTGGAGTGCAGCAGCAGTACGATGACTATAAGACGGCGCTTGATACGGAAGTATCGGCGCTTGACGTAATTCGCAAAAGCGGATATACAGGCGAAATCAATGCACAGGATAATGTTCGAGACGGTATTCTTCGCGGCTTTATTGATGGCGTAAAGTCGGCAATGCATCATTTTGACACATCAAAGCGCCACGCTGCCGCTAAATTAAATACAGTGATTGAACATTACGGCAATGTCGCACGAAAAACTTTTGATGAAGAAACGGTTGCTATTGATGACCTGCTGCGCGAACTCAACGACAGGCATGTCGCCGAGGTGCAACTGCTGAGTCTGAACGACTGGCTGACGCAACTTGACGCCGAAAATCAAACATTCAGGCAACTAATGGCTGCTCGATATGCCGAAATCGCCCGACGCCCTGCAGCAAAAATGAAAACAGCACGCTTCGCAACCGACAGGGCTTTGCGATTGTTGCTAAATATGATTGAGGCTCTGGTTATGGTAAACGGTATTGACAGTTACAAAACGCTTATAAACGAACTGAACGCCGTAAGCGAACGCTACAAAAATCAACTCGCCAAAACCGCAGGAAAAAGAACGAAGAATGATTTAATTAACAATTAACAATTAACAATTAACAATTAACAATTAACAATTAACAATTAAGAGAAAAATAATGGTTAATGTAAAAACTTGATAAACTTTATAACTGAATCAACAAACAAATCAACAAATGATAGGCTTATTCAACGACAGTTTTCCTCCCATGCTTGATGGCGTAGCATTAACAGTGCAGAATTATGCATACTGGATGCACAGGAAAAATCAGCAGGTTTGTGTTGTTACCGCCAAAATGCCGAAGCATATCGACAATACCGACTATCCCGTTTACCGGTATGCATCGCTTCCTTTGTGGAGCCGCAAACCTTACCGCTACGGAATACCTCGCCTTGATTATCGTTTTATGCGAGAGATAAAGGATATTCCATTTTCGATAATACATGTTCACTGTCCCTTTTCGTCGGCGCAACTTGCGCTGGAAATTGCTCGACAAAAAAAAATTCCGCTTGTGGCTACTTTTCATTCCAAATATAAAGACGATTTTGAACGCGCTACACACAACAAAAAAATTGCGGAATGGATGACAAAAAAAGTAATCACATTCTACGAAAAAGCCGATGAGGTGTGGATTCCGCAGGCATCGGTAGAAGATACCATCCGCGCATACGGTTATAAAGGCGAAGTAACTGTGATGGATAACGGTTGTGATTTCGTTGCCGACGAACAAAATATAGAATCATTCAAAAAGCAGGCGCGTGCAAGCATGAATATACCTGATGATATGCCGGTATTTCTTTTTGTTGGACAGCATATTTGGGAAAAAAATACGCGGCTCATAATTGAATCGCTGGCGGCAATGAAAGATGAACAGTTCATAATGTTTTTTATCGGAACAGGATATGCCGAACGCGAGATGCGCACGATGGTTGTGCAGTACGGCTTATCGTCAAAAGTCAAGTTTAGGGGCGTAATATCCGACCGCGAACAGTTAAAAAATTATTATGCGGCAGCCGACCTGTTTGTTTTTCCATCTCTGTACGACAACGCTCCGTTAGTTGTACGCGAAGCAGGCGCTCTGCACACACCAACGCTTATGATAGCCGGTTCTACTGCATCGAAAATACTTACCGACAATTATAACGGATTTCTTACCGAAAACTCAAGCGAAAAGATGGCTGCCCGCATTTGCGGACTTGTACGCTCGCCGCAAAACATGAAGCAGGCAGGCAAAAACGCTGCACGCACCGTTGTACGCTCGTGGGAAAATATAACCGAAGAAGTTTTGCAACGATACAGTCAAATATTAAACAAATATGCAACAAACGCCTCAAACACCTGCATTTAAACCGTTCAAACGATATTGGATATATCTTCCCGTAGTAATAGGAACAGCAGTAATTGTGTGGCTGTTTCTGCGCGAATTTGACATGTCGGTATTTTCTACTTTTAATTTCACGCTTGCGAGCATACTTTTTATCATGCTGGCATTTTTGCTGATTCTCGTGCGCGATTTTGCTCTTATGTGGCGTTTCAGACTGCTGTCGGGCAATATTATTTCGTGGAAACAATCATTTGTTGTAAATGTACTCACCGAATTTACATCTGCCATCACGCCTACGGCAATCGGCGGGTCAACTCTCATTGCTTTTTTTCTGACAAAAGAAGGCGTAGAAACAGGTCGAAGCGCTACAATCATGCTGGTAAATCTGTTGCTTGATGAATTATATTTTGTCATAATATGTCCGATATTATTTATATTGCTTCCTGTTCGGGAAATTTTTCCGCCATCAACAGTAATGGCTTTTGCAGGATATATCTTTATCATTCTTTATCTGATTCATCTCATTTGGGTCATTTTGCTGTACACAGGCATTTTTATCCGTCCTCAATTAGTACAAAAAATATTGTTGCTGCTTTTCAAACTGCCATTTTTAAGACGATGGAAACCGAAAATAGAAAAAATGACGGCTAATATTATACAGGCATCTCACGACATAGGACACTGTTCGTTCGCTTTCTGGCTCACAAACGCATTGTTAACATTAGTTATATGGTCTGCGCGATTTTTAGTTGTCAATGCTGTTTTCATGGCTTTTGTTCCTGTCGGCAATCACTTTACCGTTTTTGCGCGACAAATAATAATCTGGATATTCATTGCAGTAATGCCTACTCCCGGAGGCAGCGGAATGAGCGAATTGACATTTAAACAATATTACAGCGATATTTTTACATCAGGCAGCATTGTTTTACTTGTAGCAGTTATATGGCGCATAATCACTTATTATTTTTATCTGATACTTGGCATGATTATTATTCCCAACTGGCTGAACGAAGCATTTGCAAAACGGAAAAGCAAATGATAATATTTCCCATTTGGCATAGCGCTTTCGCTACGGTGGAAATAAAAGAACAGACAATTATTGTCAATCGCTAAAATAATATTAATTTTGTGTTATAATTTTTAATTGTTATTCTATATGAAAAAGATATTATTCGTTTTGCTTGCTGCAAGTTTATTTGCCTGCAAAAGTAATAAAAAAGAACATGCTGAACTTGAATTTGGCTATCAGGAAAAAGAAATAAACCCCGAAGCCTATTATTCGGAAGATGTGAAATTCACCAACGAAAAAGAAAACTTTACTCTTGCAGGAACGCTCACCATGCCTTCGAGCAAAGGCGTTTTTCCTGCGGTAGTGCTGATTTCGGGAAGCGGCGCTCAAAACCGAAACGAAGAGATAATGGGACATAAACCCTTTCTCGTTTTAGCCGATCACCTTACGCGTAACGGCATTGCCGTTTTGCGCTTCGATGACAGAGGCTTTGGCGAGTCGGAAGGCTACAATTCCGATGCAACTACCGAAAATTTTGCGGATGATGTTGAAGCGGCGGTAAATTATCTTTTATCGCGCAACGAAATCGACAAAACAAAAATCGGACTTATTGGACACAGCGAAGGCGGAATCATTGCGCCCATGCTCGCTGCAAAATCGAAGGACATTGCATTTATTGTTATGCTTGCAGGTCCGGGTATTCAAGGCAAAGATTTACTGCTGTTGCAAACGGCGCTCATCGCAAAATCAATGGGAATGCCGGATAGCGTAATAGAACAGTCGAGCGCTGTGAACAGAGATCTGTATGAAATGATATGCACAATAGACGATAAAAAAGAACTTGAAGAAAAAGCAACGGAAAGAGCCAAACAATATCTGTCTGAAATGCCTGCGAATATGAAAGGCGGTCAGACCGACGAAAATATTATTTCGGAAACTATCAAAGAAATAAACAGTCCGTGGATAAAATATTTCCTGCGTCATAATCCTGCGCCTGTTTTGGAACAGATAAAATGCCCCGTGCTTGCGCTGAATGGAAGCAAGGATTTGCAAGTTCCATCGCAGGTAAATCTGGATGCAATAAAAACGGCTCTTGAAAAGGGCGGAAACGGCGATTTTACAGTAAAAGAACTTGACGGATTAAATCATCTTTTTCAGGAATGTAAGACAGGAGCGCTAACGGAATATGCAACTGTCAAACAAACATTTTCGCCAACTGCATTAAACGAAATTTCAACATGGATACTTGACAGAGTGAAATGATTTTTATTACTCTGTAATCAGCAGTATCGGGTATTCAGTATTAAACTATATAATTTTGTTGAGCATTAGATAATTAAGGGCTTCATGCCTGTAAAAACATCATTCGCAGTGCGATTGACTGTGTTTTTATTTTGTTAAAAATCTTAACATTTTCTTTGTTTTTAAATAATTTTTTATAACTTTACCGCAATTAGTAACCATTAACATCAAATTAATTATGGAAAATGTTATAAAATCATACTCGCTGCATAATTTTAAGAATATTCCTCAAATATCGTATCTGTCTGACGAAATAATCAGAGATATAGAAATTGTAGGACGAGTTTTACCTTTCAAAACAAACAATTACGTAGTAAATGAACTGATTGACTGGAACAGTGTTGATACAGATCCTGTATTTACGCTCAACTTTCCACGCCGCGGAATGTTAAGAAAACGACATTATGATGTTATTAAAAAACTTTTGAATGACAATGCCGACAAAAACTTAATCGACGAAGTTGTTAAACGCATCCGTTTGTCGCTCAATCCTAATCCTGCCGGACAGGAACATAATGTTCCGTATCTGGGCGAAATAAAATTGAAAGGCATTCAGCACAAATATCCCGAAACGATACTGTTTTTTCCAAGTCAGGGACAAACATGTCATGCATACTGCACCTTTTGTTTTCGCTGGCCTCAGTTTTCGGGAATGAACGAATTTAAATTTGCCATGAAAGAAGCCGATTTGTTTCTGAAATATCTTAAAGCACATAAAGAAGTAACCGATATACTGTTCACAGGCGGCGACCCTATGGTGATGTCGGCAGAAATGCTGGCAATGTATATCCGTCCTCTGTTTGCGAAAGAATTTAATCATATTCATACCGTACGGATAGGAACAAAATCGCTCAGTTATTATCCTTATCGTTACATCAACGACAAAGACAGCGACGACATTATCAGGCTGTTTGAACAGGTAAATGCATCGGGAAAAAATCTTTCGTTGCAGGCGCACTTTAATCATCCGGTAGAATTATCGACAAATGCAGTGCAGCAAGCCATCAAACGCATACGGAATACAGGTTCGCAGATAAGAACACAATCGCCTGTGCTGAACCATATCAACGACAAGCCCGAACTTTGGTCGCAGATGTGGCGCAAACAGGTAGATTTGGGATGTATTCCCTATTATATGTTCGTTCCGCGCGACACGGGAGCGAAACATTATTTTGAACTGCCTCTGGAAAAATGCTGGGAAATATACAGAAAAGCGTATCGCAACGTCAGCGGAATTTGCCGAACGGTGCGCGGACCAAGCATGAGCGACATGGCGGGTAAAATACAGATTCTGGGAATTCAGGAAGTTAAAGGCGAAAAGATTTTTGTTCTCCGCTTTTTGCAGGGACGTAATCCCAAATGGGTTGATATTCCGTTTTTTGCCAAATACGACTCAAAAGCGACCTGGTTTAATCAACTGAAACCTGCTTTCGGTGAAGAACATTTCTTTTTCGAAAAACAACAATACAGTTTACACTCAAAATGCGATTTGCTGCTTGAATAGAAAATGTAACAAATTCAACAGTATAAGATTCCGTAAAGACATTATGACTCTCCCTGTACACCTTCCGTCTTTGCAGGTACACAATAAAACTCTACTTAAAAACGATTTTGTCATACTGCAATTTAGCAGAATTTATCATAATTGAGAAAAATTGTTTGTAATATGTTTCTTTTTTGTAATTTTACAAATTAATAAAATGTTTAAGGAAATGAATAACAAAACAGAAGCCGGCGAAACAGAGGCTAAAACGCTTAATTTTATCGAAGAAATTGTTGAAAACGATTTGCAGACAGGCAAACATAAAAGTATTCTTACCCGTTTTCCGCCCGAACCAAACGGATATTTGCATATAGGGCATGCAAAATCTATATGTCTGAATTTTGGCATTGCTCAAAAATACGGAGGCAAAACCAATCTTCGCTTTGACGACACAAATCCCGTCAAGGAAGATACCGAATATGTAGATTCAATCAAAGAAGATGTTAACTGGCTCGGATTCAACTGGGCAAACGAATTTTATGCATCCGACTATTTTGAACAACTTTACGAATGGGCTTTGACGCTTATAAAAAAAGATTTGGCTTACGTTGACGACCAGACTCAGGATGAAATTCGCCAGACGCGAGGAACCATAAGCCTTGCAGGAACAAACAGTCCGTATCGAAATCGCAGCGCAGACGAAAACCTTGATTTATTCGGACGAATGCGAGCAGGCGAATTTGCCGATGGAGAAAAAGTTTTACGCGCAAAAATCGATATGGCGCATTCCAATATGTTGCTGCGCGATCCTATTTTGTATCGAATAATTCATGCCGAACATCACAGGACAGGCAATAAATGGTGCATTTATCCAATGTACGATTATGCTCACGGACAATGCGATTCGATCGAAAATATTACTCATTCCATTTGTACACTTGAGTTTGATGTACATCGTCCGCTTTACGACTGGTTTATCGAAAAACTTGGAATATTTCCATCGCATCAGTACGAATTTGCACGCTTAAATCTCACTTATACCATAATGAGCAAGCGCAAATTATTGGAACTTGTAAAAAACAGTTATGTTTCGGGCTGGGACGATCCGCGAATGCCGACAATCTGCGGAATACGCCGAAGAGGATATACGCCCGAAAGCATACGCATGTTTGCCGAAAAGGTAGGAGTTGCAAAACGCGATAATGTTATCGATTTGTCGCTGCTTGAATGGTGTTTGCGCGAAGATTTGAACAAACGCGCAAATCGCTGTATGGCTGTATTGAATCCGCTGAAAGTTGTGATTACAAACTATCGCGACAGCGAAACCGAAATGTTGAAGGCGATAAATAATCCCGAAGATGAAAACGCCGGTACGCATGAGGTTCCGTTTTCAAAAATAATTTATATAGAACGAGATGACTTTATGGAAAATCCGCCTAAAAAGTATTTTCGGCTTTCGCCCGGAAGCGAAGTGCGTTTGCGTTATGCATATTTCATAAAATGCACGGATGTTGTGAAAGATGAAAACGGCGAAATAACAGAAATTCACTGCACTTACGATCCTGCTTCACGCGGAGGAAATTCGCCTGACGGACGCAAAGTGCAGGGAACAATTCATTGGGTATCGGTTCAACATGCAGCGCAAGCCGAAGTGCGTCTGTTCGACCGCCTGTTTACCGAACCGTTTATGGATAATATTCCCGAAGATAAAGACTACAAGGATTTTCTAAATCCCGACTCGTTGAAAAAGGTAACTGCTTTTATCGAACCCGCATTGAAAACGCTGAAAGTTCTCGATAAAGTACAGTTTGAACGTGTAGGATATTTTTGTGTTGACAAGGATTCAACCGATGACAAACTTGTATTCAACCGTACGGCAACGCTTAAAGATACCTGGGCTAAAATAAATAAACCATGAAAAAGCAATATTAATAATTACGCTTGCAACAGTTGGCTCAGCGATATTGCAGTATCAGAAAAAACAGTTTACATTATTCAGGAAGATTTACCAGTTTGTTGAAATCGTAGTCTTCGGGATTTTGCAAATATTTATGCGCCGCTTCATAATCTTTTTCAGTAACATACTGCAATCCGTAACGATATATCATTTGGCATTTGTTGCCTTTCATATTTACAAGACGAGTTGCAATTTTTCCTGTTGCGGGATCAACCATATCTTTCAGAAAAACGCCTTTTATGTCGCCGCGTTGATTTCCTGTAACCATGCAGCCTGTATATCCCTGATCGTAAAGAATTTTCACTCCAATTCCAAGCAGGTTGCAGTAGAACAAATCGAATGCCTTTGGAGCAATACAGCGTAATTCGTAACCCAATTCAACAGGACGTGTTTTTACATTCAGGCTTAATTCTTTAAGTTTATTTTGTACCAGCACGTTAAAAATATGAGCCTTGCTTACAATTCCAAGTTCGGGATGTCCATGTTCGTCGTAGGTAAATGTAATTCCCGAATTTTTCAACTCATCTTCTGAAAGATTGTGAAAAACACCTTCGCTTACTATTGCAACGCCGTAAGGTATTCCCATGATTTTACGTTTTACGATTGACGAAATAATCAGTTTAACAATTTTGTTGAGAGTTACAGGATTGTTTTCGTTGAACATTTCGGGAATTATAATCATTGGTGCGTGGCTTGCCGCTCCAATTCCAAAAGCCAAATGCCCTGCTTCGCGTCCCATTGCGCAAAGCACAAACCAAACTCCGCCTGTGCGCGAATCTTCATAAACGGCTGCCGTAATTCGTGCGCCTTCGTCTTTTGCCGATTGATAACCGAAAGTAGAAATTCCTTCGGGCAGGGGAAGGTCGTTGTCGATAGTTTTTGGAACATGAATATTTTGAATTTTAACATTATGTTCAGCCAAATAATTAGATATTCGTGTTGCCGTAGATGCCGTATCGTCTCCTCCGATAGTAACTAAAAGTTTAATATTGTTTTTCACAAAAAAATCGGGATTAAATTCTTCATTTTTAGGTTTATATCTGCTCATCTGCAAAGTAGAACCTCCCATGTTAAAAATTTTATCGGCAAATTCAAAATTAATATCAATGGTTTCGGCTTTACCATTGAACAGATTTCGATAGCCTTCGTGCAAGCCTATAACTCTGTAGCCTGCTGCAAGAAACTGTTTTGATACTGCACTGATAACAGTGTTTATTCCGGGTGCGGGACCTCCGCCGCAAAGAATAAGAATTGACTTTTGTTCGTTCATGTTTTTATAAAATTTTATTTTATCACGCGACAAAATTAGTAAATTAATTAACAATTAACAACGAATAATTAAAAAATATTCCATCAGGAATTACAGCTCGGGAGAAAATAATACCGTAACGTGCATATCGCGCGAGTTTCCGACGGTTTTTCAAGTCATTGGCAGAGCTTCGCGCGAAAACCTCGGCAGTGATTATGTTTCTACCAACGTTTTGTCCCTGGCGGGACATTTCAAAACACTTGTTGGCAGAAGTGTAAATGTTTGATTTAATGATTTTTGTTCTTGGATTGCTTTGTCGCTTCTCTCCTCGCAATGACGCGCTTCGTTATTCATTACTAATTGTCAAATAAACAAAATCATTTAATCATGCAAATCAAAAAAATCACATTTCAGACAAATTTTAAAAATATTATTCTGCCTGATTTGACAAAAACCAGTTTTTGGAAGTTTATTTGTTTTATAATTTTGTTTTATAAGATGCTGAAAAATCGCCTTTTGTAATGCGTTTCAGTTTTGAGGCTATTAATTTTCGGCGTATTGACGATAATCGTTCTACAAAAAGTTTTCCTTCCAAATGATCGTATTCATGCTGAATTATGCGTGCAACAATTCCATCGAACCATTCGTCATGTTTTTCAAAATTTGCATCAAAATATTCAACTCTTACGCGCTGTTCTCGATAAACATCTTCGTGAAGTTTTGGAAAACTAAGGCAACCTTCGTTGTAGCAAACTTTTTCGCCTGCACGTTCCAATATTATAGGGTTTATAAAAACTTTTCTGTAATTTTTAAGTTCGGGATTATCTTCGGCAAATATGCTCGCATCAAGCACAAACAGGCGGATTGACTTTCCTACCTGAGGAGCAGCCAAGCCAACGCCTTCGCTGTTTGCCATTGTTTCGAACATGTCGGCAATGAATGTTTGCAGTTCGGGATATGTTTTGTCTATTTCTTCAGCTTCTTTTTTCAATACGGGCGAGCCGTAAACGTAAATCGGTAATATCATGAATAAAATTTAATTTATGCGTTAATCTGTATTTATTGTTTTATATTGTATTTCTATTTTTTTCGTTTTGTCTTTGTTCCAAATACGACTGTAAAATTATCACAGCGCTTATTTTGTCAATCATAGCCTTATCGCGTCTGTCAGATTTTTTCAAACCACCGTCTATCATTGCGCGGAATGCAATTTTAGATGTAAAGCGTTCGTCGATTTTTGCAACGGCAATATATGGAAACGCTTTACCGAGTTGTTTTATAAATGCTTCTACATATTTTGTTGCATCGGTATTTTTATTTTGCAAATCCTTTGGAAAGCCAACAACAAACAATTCTACTGTTTCGTGTTCAATATATTCAAAAATGTATTTAATAACATCTTTCGAATGTACTGTGTCCAATGCTGTTGCTATTATTTGCAAATTATCGGTAACTGCAAGTCCAGTGCGTTTTTGTCCGTAATCTATTGCTAAAATTCGTGCCAAAATTATTGCTTATTTTTAAATTTCTTCTTTTATTGCACGACAAAATTAGTAAATTAATTAATAATGAACATGTCACTAAAAAATTTGACATATAATACTAAATTATTGCTTTATGAAGAACAGCAGAATTTTTTGCATCAAATCGGCTCTTTCGGCATCGGTTTTTAGTGCTTCAAATGGAAATCCAAGCACGCATGTTTTGTAATTTTTGCCGCTGTATGCTATTCCTGCGCTTATATTGTTTTCGGAATAACGCAAAACAGTAGTTGCCTCATGGTCGGCAGGCTCAATCCCGTCGGGCGCTTCGACAACATAAGACTGTTGATTTAAGACGCTGTGAAATTCGTAATTTCCGCATTTTTGCATCAACGCCGATGCGACGCCTTTTATTCGTCCATCTGTCGAAGCCATGCCTGTGCGCCATTTATAGCGCAAAACTTTTTGAGCAAACGAGGTATCGCTTTCAACAATAATTCCCGAATCCCACAAATCGCTTGCAACAAAAGCGCCGCTTACAAAAATATTTCCGCCCTGTCTGCAATAATCGCTTATTGCCGTTTGAAATTTTTCGGAGAATGTTTTAAATTGAGGAATATTTTTTCCTGCGCCTGTTTTGGTTTGCCTCTGTTTGCCAAGAATAACATCTGTTATTTTATAATTTTTCAAATCAACCTGTCCGTTTTCGATTGCCTTTGCGCTGCACGAAACAAACGAAAAACCATTATTTTCGATTATTGCTTTTCCGTGAATCAAAGGATAATCGAATGAATTTCCTGCAATGACTTTGGTTTCGTAATTTGCATGACTCGCTCCGAATCCGGGAGAATCGTCATCAGACCAAGGAATATCGCGCCGATATTCATATTGGCTTCCGATATAACTTATATCAACCTTGTCGGGAACGCCGTGGTCAAGTCTGTCAACAAAACCGCCGATAACAGTATCAACCTGAAAACTTGCAGGAGCGCTCAATCTGTCGAATGCATTGACAACGAGAACAATTGCCTTTTCGTTTGGGGATTTATATACCGATAAGATTTCGGAATGAAAACTTTCGCCTCCATCGTTCACTGCCGCTATTTTGAAACTGTACATTTTCCCAGATATGATATTTACGCTGCACGATTCGTCGTCGGCTGCAATGCCGTTGTCAAAATCGCCATCATCTATTCTGGTGTAAATCAAATATTGTGTTGGTTTTGCTGTTGGTTCGTATTTATCTTCGACCGATTTCCATTTAAGTTCAACTTCGCTGTCGTTTATAAACTCAACGCTGAACTGTTCGACAGGCAAAGGTTGTACAACATATTTATAATCGTTTTGACTGGATATGAATTTTAACATGCCTTTGTATATGGCGCGACTCACGACAAAACGAAAACGAGGATCAAGTCCGTAGCGCATATCCGCAAGATTTTGATGCGATAAGAGTTCGAGCAGCATTGTGGGAACTTCCGGCACGCGGGCTTCGCTGTACGATCTGTTCCACATTCCTCGCCGCGTCCATGTTGTATCGTTGAAGGTATTGCGAATGTCGTTTACTATATTTGTCATTATTAAATCCGTCAAATCGCGCGAAGCGTAACGCGAAATACCGTTTTTAAACTTTTCGTCGTTGTGTCGTGTCATAAAAATTCCGAGTGTTCCTATAATAGAATCGTTTTTTGTTGTACCTGCATCGCTGTGAAAGGCAAAAGACAAATCGACAGGAATATTCAATCCTTTTTCTTCTTCCATCTCCGACGAGCCGCCGGCAATATAATTCACCCAATTTCCACGTGAACTGTAATCGTCAACATAATCGTTTTTATTTTCGTTGCGATTGTAAACCGAATCGGGAATGCCCGCCCACTGCATCCAGTATCGTGCGCCTTCGGTGAAACGCGGATAACCGCTTATTTCATATTCGTAATCAATAGCGGGAATTATTTTTGCCGTATCTGATTTATGTTCCGAACTTTTTGTATTTGAACGTTCCAATCCTTCGGGATTCGGACGCCGCGCTATGTTTCCCATTCCTCCGCCGAACTTTACGGCATCGGCAGTGATAATTTTATTTTTTCGTTTTGCAACATTCGACAAGCGTACGCCGATATTGTCATTACATCCTTTGTCAAATGCGAAAGTTCCCAGATAAATCCAAGTTTCGCCTCCCATTGTTTGATTGACAGCAAATTTTGTTTCGCCGCCTTTGTGAAAAACGGTATATGTTGCATTATCGCTGCTGTTTTTCAAAGTTTTATACGAAACATATACGGCGTAATATCCATCTTCGGGAATATTTGGGATCCATTCTGCGTAACTTTCATCATCTTCATCTTTTACTGTTTCTATTTCCCTGTATGTTCCCATTCTGAAAGGATTTTCGTTTTCGACATAAAAATTTTTAGTATGTGCAAATCCCGAATCTACGGGCGTTTTCCATACTTCCAGATTATTTTTTTCGATATATTTAGACGAAAAACTGCTTCCATCGTTATCGACAATCACTTCATTTATTTGAATATCGCGCTCGCGCGGAAGCAAAACGTTTGCACCTGCATTTTCGAGCATGGGAACTAAATAAGGCAAAACAAAACTTTGCGTAAACAAATCTTCAACCGTTTGGAAAATTCGCGAGCGTTGCCATTCCCAGCGGGCAAGTTTTTGTTCGTAATACCAGCCATGACTTTGCCACATGGCAATATGGCGGTTTTGCAGTCCAGATGAAATTTTGTATGGTTTTGAGATATTCGTAGCCAACTGCTCTTCGGCTTTACGTTTGAATTTTCTGAGTTTGTCAAAGTTTTTTTCGCGATAAAAGTTAGGAATTAAGTCGTCTATACTCATTCCGTTTGTGCGAATAACAAATTTATATTTCTGTTGCTTTTCCGTAAATAAAGGTTTTACGGCGTTATACATTTCTTCCGTATTGTCGGGACGAAACGGCACATACGAAAGTGATTCCGAAGCGTTTATAACAATTTGTCTGGCTTTGTCGTCTATGGTTATTCTACGTATTTGCAGATTTCCGATATCCGTATATGTTTTAGAGATTTCGGTAAGTTTTTCGCCTATTTTTATTTGCAGCGAATCTGTCTGCGCTTCAATGTTGACAGATATAAAAAACATTGCAAAAGCCAAAGATGTTCTGGTAAATATATTTCGCATAATTATAAATTTTATTAAAACGATGGCAAAGATACAAAATAAATATATGCAAATTACAAAAAAAAAGAGAAATTGAATATATCATCTAAATGCAGCGAAGTAACGCTCGATGCATTTATCGACTGTTTGTTGAACGGCAATTTGCAGCGGTTGGCAAAAACCGAAGCAACCGAAGCCGAGTTACAGGCAGCATGGGAGCAACTTTATACTGAATATTGTGAGATGAGCGGAGACAGGCAGCACGTTTATTATTTCACCCTGTACAGGGCGATGTATTATTTGAAATTAAAACTGCATTTAGCACAGTCATTATTATTATTAGAAAACCCCGAACAGTTGGAACAGTTAGGATACAAGGGTGGCGCTAAACAGATAATAGCAAAAATAAAGTTTGATACGGTGAATTTGCAGGCAAAGGAAAAAGAATTAACCAAGTTAACAGACAAACAGACAGGCACGATAAAAGAAAGTGATTTTGACGACTGGATTGTTTCAGTAGGTAAATATCTGGGTTATCAGATACGCAGAAAGGAAATGCTACTGTCCGAATTTTTATCGGCAAACAAAGCAATGATAAGGGAAAACGAAGTAAAGCGGAAAAGGATTAAAGTATAGCATGCACAAAAAATACAAAAAAAAATAAAACGGCAAGTATAAAACCCGCAATATCGGTTAAAATTTCACATGTCTTTGGATACTTTTTGTCATACGGTATTTTTTCGTGTTTATTCATAACATTAAAAATTTATAAAGTTTATAAAAAATAATTTTCAGCGGCAAAGTAAATAAAAAAAAATTTAATCGACAAAATAAAATTAAAAAAAAATAAAAAAATTTAAAAATCATGAAAGGAATTATTGAAGCATTAGGGCTTGACGAAATAGTAAAAGAAATCAAGTCAGTAACAGCAGAATTAGACAGCGCAAAGGAAGGGTTGACCACCTTTGGGCAACGAGTTACAGAGGCGTTAAAGGATGCTGTCGCCGTGCTTAAAGAAGTAAAGACAGCGGCAAATTTTACTGAATTTAATGCGGCGGCAAAAAAATCAACGCAGGCAGTCGAAGAACTTACGACCGCACAAAAAGAATATGCAGCGCAGAAAAAAACAATAGAAACATTAACGGCTCGTTTGGCTGCAATGGAAGATAAGGAAGCAGTAGCCGTACAGAAATTGAGGCTCGAAATAGCCGAAAAGAACAGGCAAAACAAAGCCGAAGCAGAGGCGCAGATAGCAGTTACAAAGGCAATGGACGATTACAGTAAAATATATGTTTGATTTTTTCTGTGCAGGGAATTTGAATTTTTAGGCGCAACTGATTTAAGTTCGCTTTTTATTCTTTAAATTTTTCCAGAGCAATCTCGAAAACATCGTTTTCTTTTGCAATATATGTTTCGGGAAATACGCTGCGGGCTTCGTGCAATAATGGATTTAAATCTTTATAACGGGATGAAAAATGTCCGATAATCAGTTTTTTTACTTTGGCTTGTTTTGCAATTTCGGCAGCCTGAATTGTTGTGGAATGTCCCGTCTGCTTTGCCATTTTCATAAAATTTTGAGTAAAGGTTGCTTCGTGATAAAGCAAATCAACGTCTTTTACAATATCTGCAACTTTTTTGCTGTATTCGGTATCGGAGCAAAATGCATACGAGCGCGGCGTATAAGGTTTGTAAGTGAGTTTTTCGTTCGAAATTATTGAGCCATCTTCGCACATTAAATCATAGCCTTTTTTTATTTTTGTGATTTCGGCAAGCGTTAATTTATAACGTCCAATCATTTCTTTTCGGATGTTAAGTTCCGGAACTTTTTCTCTGAAAAGATAACCGCAACAAGGCACTCGATGTTTCAATGGGATTGTTTCTATGCTTATATTTTTGTCTTCGTAAATCAATTTTTGCTGACGAACGTTGACTGCATGAAAGATTATTTCGTATTTAAATTCGCTGCCGAAATATTTTAAAAAATCATTCAAAATATATTCCAGCATGCTGAATCCGTAAATGTTCAATTCGCGTGTTCTGTTATAAAGGCTTAATGTTGACAGCAATCCGTAAAGTCCAAAAATATGGTCGCCGTGCAAATGTGTTATAAAAATATGATTGAGACGTGCAAAATTTATATTGTTGCGCATCATTTGTATTTGTGTGCCTTCGCCGCAATCAATCAAAAAAAGCCGCTCATGTATATTTATTGCATGAGCGGTTTGAAATCTGTTTGTTGTTGGCAATGCCGAGCTGCTTCCCAATATTGTAACTTTGAATTTCATTATAATATCCGAGTTTTAGTCGGTTGCATTAAACAGTTTTATTTATCACTTTGATTTTCTGCCATTTCGTCTCTCAATGCGGCTAATGCTTCAACATCGCCGAGCGTTGTTTTTTCGATTGACGACTGCACTTTTTTTATAGCATCTTTTGTCGAACTTTCGTTTGTTGCTTTTTCTTTTGCTTCGGCTTCTTTCATTTCATCTTCAAAGGTGCGGGTATGCGAAACTATGATTTTTTTAGCCGCTTTAGAAAATTCGATAACTTTGAAAGTAAGTTTTTCATCTATCTTCGCTATCGAGCCATCCTGTTTTTTCAATCCTTTAACAGGCGCAAAACCTTCGACTCCGTACGACATCGAAATTATTGCTCCCTTGTCGCTTATTTCGGTAATCGTTCCTTCGTGAATTGATTCGACTGTAAACAATGATTCGAATACATCCCATGGATTTTCTTCCAATTGTTTATGTCCAAGACTTAATCGGCGGTTTTCCTTGTCTATTTCGAGAACCTGAACATCAATCATAGAGCCTATTTGCGTAAATTCTGCGGGATGTTTTATTTTCTTCGTCCACGACAAGTCGCTTATATGTATCAATCCATCAACGCCTTCTTCTATTTCGACAAATATACCGAAGTTTGTAAAGTTACGAACTTTTGCTACATGTTTGCTTCCGACAGCATATTTTGCTTCGATGTTAATCCATGGATCTTCTTTCAACTGTTTTATGCCGAGCGACATTTTACGTTCGTCTCTGTCGATTGTCAGAATAACAGCCTCAACTTCGTCGCCGACTTTCATAAAATCCTGAGCGCTTCTAAGATGCTGCGACCACGACATTTCCGACACGTGTATCAAACCTTCGACTCCGGGAGATATTTCAATGAATGCGCCGTAGTCTGCCATGACAACAACTTTCCCTTTAACTTTGTCGCCAACTTTCAAATTCGTATCAAGCGAATCCCAAGGATGTGGAGTAAGTTGTTTTATTCCAAGCGCTATGCGTTTTTTCTCATTATCGAAATCAAGTATTACTACATTGACTTTTTGGTCAAGCGCAACAACTTCTTCGGGATGTGTAACGCGTCCCCACGACAAGTCGGTGATATGAATAAGTCCGTCAACTCCGCCAAGATCAATAAATACTCCGTAAGATGTGATATTTTTAACTGTTCCTTCAAGTACCTGTCCTTTTTCGAGATGCGAAATGATTTCTTTCTTTTGCGCTTCAATTTCTGCTTCGATAAGCGCTTTGTGCGATACAACTACATTGCGAAATTCCTGATTTATTTTCACAACTTTAAATTCCATAGTTTTATCAACAAACATATCGTAGTCGCGTATAGGTTTAACGTCAATTTGCGAACCGGGCAAAAATGCTTCTATTCCAAACACATCGACAATCATACCGCCTTTGGTGCGGCATTTGATATAACCTTTTATTATTTCGTCGTTTTCGAGCGCTTCGTTTACTCTGTCCCACGAGCGCAACGCACGCGCCTGTTTATGCGATAAAATAAGTTGTCCGCGTTTATCTTCGGCGGTTTCGACATAAACTTCAATTTTGTCTCCGACTTTTAAATCGGGATTGTAACGAAATTCCGTAATACTTATCACGCCTTCGCTTTTGTAACCAATATTCACTATCACTTCGCGTTTTGTGATAGCAACAACAACGCCTTCTACAATTTCGTTTTCGGCAACTTTCGATAATGTTTGATTGTACTGTGCTTCGATTTCGGCTTTATTGCCTTTGTACAAATCGTCTTCATCGAGTTTGTCCCAGTCAAACTGTTCGACAGGCACAGATGCATTGCTTACCGCATTGCGTTTTACGCTTTTTTCGCTTTTGTCTTCTGCTTCAACTTCAAGCGTTTCGGTTGCTTTTAATGCTTCTGACGTTTCAATCTGTTCATCAATTGCTTCTGACATTTCAGTCTGTTCATCAGTTGTTTCTGACATTTCAGCCTGTTCATTAGTTATTTCTGACGTTTCAGTCTGTTCATCAATTGTTTCGTCTGTTTCAACAGTTTCTGCAACATCATTTGTTTCCTGTTGCTCGTATGAGGTTTCTTCTGCAACGGCAGGCTGTTCCTCGTTTACTAAATTTTCTTGATAATCTTCCATTTAATTTTCTGTTTTTTATTAATGGGTTAGACATTATGTTTAAACTCTTACAATAAAAAGAGGGCTGCAAAGGTAATTAAAAAATATTGTTTTGGATGATAAACAATTGATTTTTTTTGTAAATATGAAAATATTTTAGTTAAAAATATAGTTTTAATTAATTTTATATTGTCGTAACAGATTAATTTTGATTTGTTTATGCTGTTTGTGTGTTTTAATACAAATATCCGCTGTTTTTTGCATAATTACATTTTGTATCGCCAAAATACAGTTTAAAGGTTAATTTTTTTGAGGTGCTATGAAAAATATTCGGCAGTTCTATAGAAAAAAATCTTTGTCTTTCAATCCGCAGTTTTGTGTAATGAAACGTTGTATTTTACCATTCAGTCGTTCATCTTTAGCGTTTGTTGCACCATGTCGGAAATAATTGATAATCTGTATTTCGTGCTTGCGTAGCATTTTTATAACACTTTTAAATTCTGCGATTGGGGACGCCTGCAAATACAACATCGTCGAAACCCATCAATTATTTGAGTGTACAGTTCTCTTTTTCCCGCATCTTTATCACCCAGCGATCACTGTATTCGTGTGCGTCCCTTATTTCTTCTCTTTTTAGTTGATGACAAAAGTACGCAAAAATTCATAGCGCCTCAAAAAAAGAATTAACCGATTTTTTGTTGATTTCGCAAAATTTTTATTACACTGTCGCATAAATTTTTCTCGTTAAGAATAAATTATTTAGTTGCAGGTTCGCTATCAATCAACCCGAACACGCGAATAAACCAACAAATTATCAAAAAACTCTGTGATTACGGCTTAATCGCCACTTAAATTAGTGATCTTTTATAATAAAGTATTGTAATATACAAAAGTTCTTTAAATTTATTTTTTCACTAACGACAATTGTGTGCAGTAGTTTGCCAGTTTAATTAAATCTTTTTCGTTTTTGAAATTTGTTTTATTAACATCTACAAATCTGTTTATTTCATCCTTATATTGCGGAAATATTTTTATGAAAGATTTTGCATTGGTGATTTTAGTGAATTTCCCATTTCGTGCAAGTAAAAAATCATCTTTAATAGTAAACTCTAAATCACGAAATATCGCTAATTCATTATGTTTAAGTTTGTTTAAACTATTAATATGGGTAATTGCAGATGTAGCATTACTTTGTCCGTAAGCACCTCGGGATTTCGTTTCTGCTAATTCCGTGTGGCGTTTTACGCATAGTTTAGAAACATCATTATTTGCTAAAAGTTCACCAAAACTTTTATCTGATACGTAATAAAATACTTTTTTGTCAATAATGATAAAATCAATATCTTGCGGATTTGATAATGTCATAATATTTTCTTTATTATCAACAAATTGCATCTCTTCGGCAAGAGTATTGTAGTTAAGTTTTGCCGAAGTTATGGTTCCGTTCTTAAAAAATACTTTGCCTTCTGTAAAATCAGGAAAGATATAAACGGCATTACGAGGTAATCTTTCATTAATGTTCTCATTAGAAAGAACATTTACGTTTTCTATTTTAATTTTTTCCTGTGCAGCGCAAAAGCCGCACGTAACAAACAACAATGCAGTTGTTATTAAAATAATATTTTTCATATCGCCATGTTTTTAATTATAAAAATTAGAATTATCGTTGCAAAGATAAATAAAAATACAGAATGAAACAATTATTTATAATATTTTTAACAACTATTTTCATATTTATATTTGCTGATGCGCAAAATGTTGACAATGTAAAATATACTGTTTGTCATAAAGCGTCCGAAAAAATCAAGATTGATGGATATTTTGATGAATCGGCATGGGAAAAAACAGAATGGATTGATGATTTTGAAGATATTCGCGGAGGCGGATTTCCTGAATACAAAACACAGGTAAAAATGTTGTGGGATGATGATTTTTGGTACTTGGCAATAATAGCCTATTGTTTGGGCAATCGTTGGTCATGAACTCAACATTGAGCGCTCAACCTACGAAATTTTACAAATTTTAGGAATATCGCTACTCGATAAAACGCCTATAAATCAACTATTTAATCAAACAGAGTATCAAAATGTCAAAGAACTAAATTTTAATCAATTGACTATCAATTTTATATGAAGTGGACACTAATGATGAAACATCATAGATAATTAATAGTTTGTTGAAAAATATAATTTAATTAGACGATACGTTATTTTGAAGAGAAAACTTATATATACATCGACTTACATACTTATCTCCTTGACGAATGACTGTACTTGGGAAATTTGATTGATTAGGACTATTGGGATAATGTTGCGTTTCCAAACAAAATGCACCATGCGCAGGGTAATTAATTCCTGATTTTCCTTTCAATCGAGAAGCGCCCATGCCCGTATAAAATTGGATACCAGGCTCATTGGTGTAAACCTCCATTACAATACCACTAATTTCCGATATAGCTTTAGCTGCTATATTATTAATATCTTTGCATGTATTTAATACCCAGTTATGATCATATCCTTTACATATTATCAATTGTTCGTAAGCATCATTAATATTTTTATTTATTAATGTGGGTTTACGTAAATCCATGGGAGTTCCACTTACAGATTCAATAATGCCTGTCGGGATGAAAGTTTTATCCAAAGGTGTAAAAGAATCTGCATTAATTTGAATCAAATGATCTAATATATCTGAACCTGAAATACCTGAAAGATTAAAATAACTATGATTAGTTAAATTTACAACTGTTGTTTTATCTGTAGTTGCTTCATATTGTATATCAATAGCGTTGTCATCAGTTAAGATGTAAATTACTGTAATATTGAGATTACCGGGAAAACCAGATTCTCCATCTGTAGAAAGATATGATAATTTCAGAGTTTGTTTATCTATTTGAACAGGATTCCATACACCTGCATGATATCCCTTAAATCCGCCATGTAAACAATGTCCACCTGCTCCTGCAGGAAGTTTATATTCAACTCCATCTAATGTGAAACTTGCATTTGCAATGCGGTTGGCATATCTGCCTATTAATGCTCCAAAAAAACTAAATGATTTGAGATAATCGTCAATATTATCAAAGCCTAAAACCACATCTGTAAATTTTCCATTTTTGTCCGGTATCATCAAAGACACCAATCGTCCTCCATAATTTGTAATGCAGGCTTCAATCCCATTCTTGTTTTTTAATGTGTACAAGGAAATTGGTTTACCATCAATTTCTGTATCAAAATCAGATGGTTTTAATCCTGAAAGTGTAATTTTTTCCTTAGGATATATAATTCTATAGTTTCCACTCAAATGCATAAAAGCGAAAAATTGAAGTAAACCATCATAATAAGCATCGAAATATCCGTCATCGTAAGGTTTGTTTTCTGATTTCCAAATCCTGTCAATAAATTCCAATCTTTTAGGATGTGAGCAAACCAAAGAAACGGTTGCAGAAGTAGATACAAGTCCCAACGAATGACGCAGAGCCTTATATCCGCCTGCCTGTAAGGTATCTTTAACAGGCGTGCCATCTATATTATATTGGTCAACAAAAGAATCAATACCTTGTGAATAAAGAAAATCTTGAATTTTATATCCGTATGATTGTTGCCAGTCTTTGTCTTTACATGCCCATGAATAGTCCAGAGCAATATTCATAGGAACTCTCCATGAATCAAAACGAAATTCTTTTCCAATAATACGTACGTTATCACGGGGTGTTCCATCGTATTCGGTTTGATCAGGATTTAATCCTGTTATCGGATGAATGGCTTTATGGAGATAGGCACGACTTGCTGCTGCACATTCGAGCCAAAGTTCCGAGCGTCCATCATTTGCCCATTTTGCCCATACTTCATAAAATGCAGGAACATGATATGAAGGATCTGTATAATTATTTCCTCTTGTGTCTGCTACAAAGCTAATAAGTTTATGTTCCAAATTTATAAAATTAGTAACACCATTGCTTCCATCTTTTGCCATTGCGCAATTCAATATATACTGGGCTTCTTTCAAATAGTCAATACCAGTATCATTTCCCCAACGATTGGATGCAAATATAAGCGCAGTAACAAAATAAAGTTCTCCATCCGATGCAGGACCTTGAGCATTACGTGTTCCATCTATTTTGCAATTCCATGCAAAATAACCCTCAAAAGGACCATTGTGATGTTGCATATATTTTGTTGTCCATCTCCATAACCTGTCGAAAATATCTTTTTTATCAAATTGGACTGCTATCATCATTCCGTATGACATTCCTTCTGTACGAACATCGTGATTTTTAATATCTGATATACAGGCAAGTGAATCGCTTTGTTCAAAATAAATTCTATTTGGTCCTTCAAAAATATTATAAAAAATCTGTTGTAATTTTGCATTGATTTCATCTTGCGAATATCCTGCTTCAGCAAAGAGGTTACGATATTGTTTTGTTTCAAAAGCGCCCTTTTCCCATGGAACCGGATCAAGCGCTGTTTGGGAATGTGCAGGAATAAATGTCATCGCTGTTAAAAAACTCAAAAAAAATATTGCTTTCATGATATTAATCAGTATGATAAAATATTTATTATTTAAATGCGGGAAGCAGGTATTCCCAAATCAGGTCAAGTTCTGCCTGCATATTTTGAACGAAAGCCGTAGTAACAATAACAGCATCTTTATCCGGTATGATAATGATATATTGTCCGCCTGTTCCGTCTGCTCTGAATGTATTATGACGTCCGCGCCACATTTGATAACAGTATCCTTGCAGCCAGTCAACTTCTTTTGTATCGGGAGTAATGTTTTCAGGTCTTTGTCCCGCCGGAATTGACGCCGTATGACGAACAGTAGCCATGTCAAACCATTCTTCGGGTAAAAGTCGTTTTCCGTTCCATACTCCTTTTTGAAGGATAAACAGTCCCATTTTTGCCAAATCCTCTGTTACAAGCGATAAACCCCATCCTCCTGCATTTATGCCTTGCGGGCTTTCTTCCCATGTTACATTAGTTATTCCTAATGGATTAAATAATCGAGGAGTCAGATAATCAATAATTTTTTCACCTGTTACCTTTTGTACGATAGATGACAACATATAAGAAGCCATGCTGTTATATATAAAAAAAGTTCCCGGTTCGTGTTCAACAGGAGCGGAGAGGAAACCTTTCACCCAGTCGGCATCCTGAATAAAGCGAACATGATTTGGCGCAACATCATTCCCTGTTGTCATAGTTAGCAGATGATGTATTTCCATTTTCTTTAAGTTTTCATTTATTTCCGCAGGCAATTTATCAGGAAAAAAAGAAATTACTTTATCTGTTACTTTTAATTTCCCTTCTGCCATGCAAAAGGCAATGGCTGTTGCCGTAAATGTTTTACTTATAGACCATAAAGGATGAGGCTTGTCGGCGGAATTATTGCCAAACCAATGTTCCGCTACCACTTTTCCATGGCGAAGAATCATCAAACTGTGGATGTCCTGTTTTTCTCTTTTAAATGCTTCCATATATTGCATAATATAATCAGCGTCCACATTTTCTGTCTCCGGCGCAGTACGCAACAAACCTTTCGCCGTATCTTTTTGGGCGTATGATACCAGACAGAAAAATTGCATACACAAAGCAATGCATAATAATCTACTTCCGATTTTTTTAATTATTTTTGTTTTCATTTATTTTATATTGTTAATAGTAATTATAATAAACAGTAATTTTATTAAAATGTTCGTAACCATTTTTCAAGTTCCTGAGTCCATTCTCGTTTATAATAAAACTCATCATTATATCCCCATCCGTGTCCTCCTGTTGGGTATATGTGTAATGTTGCAGATACATTATGTTCTCTTAAAGATAAATAGTAAGTAATACAATTTAAAACTAAATTATCGTTAGAGGAAACGGCTATAAAAGCAGGAGGAGTATTTTCTGTAACCTGTAATTCACTTGAATATTTAATTTTTAATTCTTCTGAAGGGTTTTCTCCAAGTAAACTTGAATATAAACTGTTTCGGTGGCTTATAGCAGGGTATAATAATATTTGAAAATCAGGCTGAACATTCTTACTTGAAGGTTGAGTAGATATTGTTGACGCCAAATGTCCGCCAGCAGATGCTCCCATTATTCCTATTTTATTCGGATCAATGTTCCATTCTGCAGCATGTTGCCTGAATATGTGTATTGCCTGTTCGGCGTCTGAAACGGGAACCTCTGGATGTCCGTTTGGCATGCGATATTTTAATACGGCATAAGTGATGCCCAATGAAGTAAACCATTTATTCATGTCAAATCCTTCATGATTAGGCGCTAATCGGAAATATCCACCACCGGGACACATAATAACAGCCATTCCATTTGGTTTTTCAGGATGATATACTGTTATTGTCGGATCGGTTACATTTCCAATTCGTCCGTTTTCCAATAGAACTTCTTCTCCTGTAAGTCCATTGTTGTTTGGCGCACCGTTCGACCACAATCTTATCATTTCCGTGTTTTGTGCAATCATCGATGTACATAAACCAATATTTAGCAGAATAAATAAAAATCGTAATTGTCTCATGTTAATTAAAATTATATTTAAAAATTTAAAGAAATAAGGCAACCGAAATGATTGCCTCATTTCATAATTGTTTTATATTAATTATCTCGGTATATACTTAGGGATTATTTGTCCTCTTTCTTTATCTCTCCATTCTCTTTCTCTGTAATACCTGTCAACGAGGTCGATTTTTTTCAGTGTTTCCAGATCTTGAGTAGGTCGTTCCAAATTGTACGG
>JAISYZ010000119.1 GCA_031269545.1 Prevotellaceae bacterium | reverse complement strand
CACGAATTTTGTTATAAGTTCAACCGCAGGTATTTTGGTGAACAATTGTTTGACAGACTTTTAATAGCTGCTGTGTCATACAAAAACCAATTTAGGTATAATATTAAGTAATCATTTTTTCTTTTATTCGTATTGAAATTCCTATTTGCTTTTCTGGATGAACGTCTGGCGTTATTCGATTTATGTGAACCTCAAATAAATTTTCGTAACAAAATTTACTTAGCAACTTGTTTTCGCCTTGTGGAATATATCCAAGTTTTACATCATGAAAGTAAATAGCTACGGCATAAGCATCGAACTTGTTGTCTGTTTCAACTTTTAATTTTAATTCCGAACCGATTTTTAATTCGTAAAATACGTCTATTCCGTCGTAGTACGAAAATCCAGCAATGTTGCAATTAAAAAAATGTCTGTCTGTCATGGTGATATCTCCCATTGTTTAATTGTTAATATTAAAATTTTCTGCAAAGAAACGACATTATTTTGACAACTTTTGACACATTATAGTATTTTGTAGAAATTTATTCTTTTTTTGATATATTCCTTAAAATCATCTGATTCTAAAATTTCAATATCATGCAACAATCCCATAACAAAACGTCCTATACCTTCGTATCCGCAAACATTTGTTTCGAAAATCCATTCATTATCTGATATTTTTGTAATATATTGTTCTGATAACGGATATTCTTCAGTTAAAAGCGATACTGACAACAGTCCTAATCGTAATTTGATAAAATATTGATTAAAACTGCTAATGCGAAAAATATCAATATAACCGATTTGATGTTCGTGTTCATATTGCCACAATTGAGGCATGATTTCAATATTTTCTATTCGTTTGAGTTTGAAAAGTTTGTTTTTCTTTTTTTCTGTATCGTAAGCCCATATTTGAATGTAGTTGGTTGTGAATGAAAATGCTTCGACTTTGCGATTGCGAATGTTTTTACTGTTTGCCGAATGGTAATTGTGCAGCATTACCTGTTGTTTGTTTTCGATTGCTTCAATCAGTTTGTTTACATTGTGCGAATCTTTGCTGTGAACAGTAGTTTGAGCAAGTATTTTATAGTCGTAAACAGTATAAAGTTTTTTTTTGAGATTTTGTTTGAGTAAATTATTTTCGTCTATACTTTCGATAGCGCTTTTCAAAATCCAGGCTTCTTCTTCTGTAAAGTGAATCAGTTGACTAATATCTTTAAAATATGGAGAAGATTTGTCTATTCGGATAAAATATCCTCGCTTTTTTATGACGAATCCTGCTTCGCGAAAAGTGTCTATATATCTGTAAACCGTACGGACTGACATGTTCAGTTTATCCGATAAATCATTGATTGAATATGAAATGTTGCCTGTCAACATTTTCATTAAACGTAATAGCCGTTCTAATTTTGGTTGATCCATAAAAAATGTTTTAAAAAAGTTCAAGTTGCTGATATGGTGTAGATATTCCCTGTGTTTGTTTACAGTAAAATAGTTCCATACATCCAAACTGTTTATCGGTAACACACATGATTCCTACATGTCCTTTTTCGGGTAATAATGTTTTTACTCTTTTTATGTGTACATCTGCATTTTCTCTACTTGCGCAGTGTCGTAAATAAATAGAAAACTGAAACATGCTAAATCCATCTTCAATAAGTCTTTTACGAAATAAAGAATGAGCTTTTCTATCTTTTTTAGTTTCGGTTGGCAAATCAAAAAATACCATAATCCACATAATCCTATATGCACTAAATCTGTCCAGCATTTATGTTTCAAAACTTGGATATGCAATTCTTCGGCTTTCTCCCAAATAACATTTTGCTAACGAGGCTGTTGTCTGGCTTGCTGCAATCATTAACGGACTGTGTTGTTCATTTATAATCACGTCAATGACAGGAATATTCAATATTTTGATTTTTATCTCTTTGGATAATTCATGAAAATTGATTCCGCTATCTACTATTTCTACTATTAATTTATCCACAAACGGACGATATGGCTCCATGAGATCATCTGCCAGACAATAAGCATTATAACGATTATGATGATGAATGCCCAAAGTCGGCAGCAAACCGCTTGCAACCAAAGAACGAGCAACGACTGCTCTTAATACGGCATATCCGTAGTTCAATAAATTATTAGGTGCTATGCCTTCTCTGTCACGAGTGAAACCTTCGATATTCGAAAAAAGATTTTTCCAATAATATGCAGCAGCGCGTCCTTCCATATTGTTGCTGTCGCCGCTTTTTACTTGTCCTGTCCAAACTGACATATTGTTGACAATAACGTTACGTGTATTATTCAATACATACGCTTGATTTTTGATTTTTGCCTGAATAGTTTGTTGCCACAATTGTTTTTTTAATGGAAGAGATACTTCTATTTGAGCCTGAAAACGTTCACTTTGCACGGTGTTGCCGCTAAGTGGAAGATTAAGTCCAAAAGGCATGTGATTGCTGTCGCATGTGATTAGAGCGCAATTATTTGTCAATAATGCTTCTATCAAACCATGAGTAATAGTTATTTGTTTGTTGTCCAAAATAATGACTCCAATGTCTTCAATCGGAATACTTTTTATAACATTTTCTTTGAATGAATCGGGCAACGAATCGTTTTTCTCAACTTCAGGAAGTTTGATAATCAACTGCTTGTTTCTCATACTTAGATAAGCAGGGTTTTCAAAATATACGGTTTTCTTAATCATGATTTTTTCATAAAAACGTCATCTCTTTCTAAATCTATTACTTCGCCTTGGTATGCACACACTCCCATGCGTGTAGAGTTGACAACAGGCATTCCAGCGGTTCATTGCACGAAAGCAGAACAATTTTTTCATCATCTTTTACAGGATATTCTTCCACAACAGTAAGCAATAGTTCGGTCGTACTGCCGAAATCATGTTTATACTCCAACTTCAAGCCTTTATAAAAGACTTTATCTGTGCTGTTCACCCAGAACGAAAGAAAATAAGGCGAACTGTCCCATTTCGGGTTGGATTCTATTTTTAGCAAATACGAATGTCCTGCCGCATTTTCTTTTGTTTTTTGCTTTAAATAAGTTTGCAAATGACGATTGATGCATGCCTTCACAAAAGTTTCGCCACAAAAAAGGCATTTACCTTCTGATTTTGGATTTTGTTCCATTGTTTTTGATATTTTATTTCCATATTGTAATATTTCCCAAACGGTCAACTTTGAGCTTAATACAAACATCTTTAATTTGTTTTCCTTCAAAACTTGCTGTTTTTGTATCAAAAGAACCTGACAATTTGTTTTTTATTGGGTCAAAGTTCAAATCAACTTCTTTTGGAGCAATGTTTTTTGCCAAATGATTCGGAGTAAAATAACAAGTATCTGAAAAATCATTTACGACAAAAATTCGTTTTATTTGTTCTTTGTTCTTCCAATCAATCAAATGAAGATTTTCTTTTTCATCTTCTGTCGGAATATACACCAAATCATTTGGAGAAAGGGCAAATAAGAATTTAACTTCAACATTTTTTCGTCTGTGTTTTAAAATTCTTTTAATAGGGATGGCTGTTCTATTTATTTTTGGTATACTCTCTGAAATTTGTTGTTTTTGATGTTCAATAACTTCATTTAGCGGAACAGTATTGAACATTCGATCCTTTGTTCCTACTTTTTCATAAACAGCAAAGAACAAATTAGGAGAACCTTGTACATATTTACTTTTTTTATTCCCTTTTTCTCCTAAAACAAACCTGCCGCTTCCTTTTTCATATATTCGTACTTTGAAAATAGGTTGATGAAACCTACCGTCGTTGTACAACGAAATGTTTTTATTCATTTCTTCCAAACCTTCAGGCGAAAAGGCTAATTCAGAATTGTATTTTATTTCATTTTTTTCTTCGTATTTAAATTTTTCTTGTTTTAAATAATTCTTTAAAATCTTTTGTATGCCTGTATCAGTTATTTTTTCAATCTTTTCAAGATTAAAACTCTTATCTAATGCTTTTCGAGTGGCTGTTGTAATTTCATTTTCCCCTGTTTCTACCCACGATAAATTTACAATTCCAGAGAATGTTTCTTCGTGCATTGGTTTTCTGATTGCCAAATTTACACCATTTTGTTCTACAAATTCTTTTTTCTTTATACCGTTTTTCTCTACCCATTTTTCGTATTTGTTGGTTGTCTTGTTCATTACGCGCAAATTTTGCTTGAAACTGACAACGATTTTTTCTAACTCATTTTTGGCATCAACAGTAAAATTGTTGTACGGTTTCTTAAATTCCGTAAATTTATCGCGTTCTTTACCGTCTTTGTCTGTCCATTTTTCAATGTTGCGAAGTTTATGCTGTAAATCATAACGAGAATTTTCCGATTTTGCGTGTTGATTATTCAGTAAATTAACGTGGTCGCGGG
>JAISYZ010000117.1 GCA_031269545.1 Prevotellaceae bacterium | reverse complement strand
ACGCGTGGGTGTCGGATAAGGCTAAGAATGAGAAAAACCTCGAACGCAATTTAAAGATTGTGTTTGACGATTTTTATAACGTATTTTTAAATAACATAAATGATTGAAGAAATGGAAGAGATTTTTACAAAATTAAGCGAAACAATAAGCATCGGTTACATCGTAACCGTCATATTGCTTTCGTATCTGATTATCCGGCTTTGGTTTCACAGCGTAAAGTCCGGAATCAAAAAACTGCTGACCTTTGGCGTTGGAATCGTCATCGGAGCGGTGTATCTGATAGCAAAAATCGACGGTTTACATGCGATTATACCGTCGTTCGCGATTGCGGTGGTATTATATGACTACATCATTAAATATTTATTAAACAAGTTGAAAGCGGGGTATTAAGTAAAGTTTGCATAACTTGTGCATAATTCATTGTCAAGGGCATGAAAATAGTCGGTAATTTTGCGCTGTGAATTTTAGACGCCACACGGAGCGGCGAAAGAGATATACAATATAATGCGTAACTTGGTTAGTCTGCTCCGTCAATGAGATTAGTTGAGTTTACGCATTTGTTTTTTAAAGAAAAAGGTATGGATACAAAAGTTCAGATTTTTAATAACAGTCAATTCGGCGAAGTTAGAGTAGCCGAAATCGAAGGCAAAGTAATGTTTGCCGCAAGTGAAGTAGCAAAATGCTTGGGATATGAAAATCCAAGCGAGGCAGTGCTATATCATTGTAAATCAGGCAATATAGAAAAATGCTACATTGCCCATGAAAACGGCTTAGGTGGTGTAAATGTGAACTTTATACCGGAAGGCGAAGTTTACCGGCTAATCATTCATTCGAAATTGCCCACTGCCGAAAAATTCCAAGATTGGGTATTTGATGAGGTCTTACCCTCGATACGCAAGCACGGCGGCTACATGGTATCAAATCCCGACGAAACGCCGGAAGAGATTATGGCACGTGCGTTATTGATTGCACGGGAGACCATTGAACGCAGCAAAAAGCGGCTTGTGGAAGCGGAAAAGATTATTGAGGTGCAAGCTCCGAAAGTTGAGTATTACGAAAAAGTATTAAGTTCCGACAATCTGATGACGATAACGGAAATAGCAAAAAATTACGGCTGGTCGGGGGTGTCGCTGAACGGAATACTGCACGGCGCAGGAGTGCAGTACAAAAAAGGTCGTCATTGGTTTATCACTGCAAAATATCAGGATAAAGACTATGTGAGATTTATCCCTGTTTATCAATATGAAAAAAACGGTGTACAGATCGTTAAAAATGAAATGAAATGGACTGAGACGGGACGAAAATTTATCCACGAACTGCTCATCGAAAATGGACTTATTAACAGACAAAAAAGTTTGATGTTATGAAAAAAGATTTAGAAGAACGCATATCATTAACCATTCAAATCAATGAAATGTTGTCAATAATGGCTATTGAGGAGATTCGTAAAATCCATGAAACAATGGAAATACAAATACACGAATCGGCAGAAATTCCCGAATTGGGAATAACAAGGGAAGAGCGCGAACTCCCTGAACATCTTGAACGGGTAAAAATATGGGAAGTTTGTCAAAATAGCATGACCGAGATAGGACGGGATTATGTAAAGGAACATACCAGATACTCAAAAAAGAAATCATTAAATACAACTTGTGATGTTTTTTTGAGCAAATGAGACAACGATGGTTGAAACGCTCAAAAGAAAAAGAAAAATACAAATACATTATATGAAAAAGTACATCATTATACTCACTGTATTGCTGTTTGCTTCCTGTTCCGGAACAAAATTGACATCAAAAAGCGAACACGTCGAACGAAATACGCAGACAAAGATACAGATTCAAAAGCAGATTGACAGCGTGCTCGTCTATCAGCGCGACAGTATTTATATACGAGAACGAAGCGATACGGTTTTTATCGAAAAATGGCACACGAAAATCTCTTACCGTGACAGGATACTGTCCGATACGGTGCGATTATCCGATACGGTACGCATTTCGGACATAGTCAAGGAAACTGTCGAAGTGGAAGTAAACCGAATAACCGGCTGGCAGTGGTTTCAAATCTACGCCGGTCGAATACTTGCCGGATTACTACTCTTATTCATTGGATTTAAACTTTTTTTCCATAAAAGAATATTTTAAATTTGCGCCCTGACGGTTATACGTCGGGCGTTTTTTATTACCTCATTTGCCGTTTTATTTCGCTTTTAAACCGTTCAAAAATATCGTCAATGGCGGTGTTCTGATAGAACATTTCGCCTTCGCCTTTGAATAACCATACGGGATTTACACCGTATTCTTTTATCATCAGTGCGACCTGATTTAACGAGGGTGCGCGTTTACCTTGTTCTATGAGGTAAAGGTTGGTGTTCGCCATGCCGATGGTTTTGGCGAACGCTTTTTTCGTCACTTTATTCCTTCCGGTGGTTATTTTTTCAATGACTCCGATAAACCGGTCGGATACGTCTTTTATCGCTGTGCTGTTATCGACTTTCATTTTAATTTAATCATCATTTTCTATTGTTTTTCAAATCTATCAACAACCGCCTCAAGTTCGGCGGCGTATTTATAAATGTCATCGATTGTTTCTATCGGAAATTTCTTTTCTCCGGCTTCATCTAATATGGTTAAATACTTCTTTTTGCCGTTGTTAAAGTGAAGACGGCAGATTGTTTTCCTTTGATTATCGAGCAATACGCGAAAATATGCTTCTGTATCTTTGCTAGTAATGCGTTCGGGATTGACTTTTTGCCTTAAAATAGATTTGATAACCATAAATCCTTCCAGTTCTTCGGTAGTTGTGATGATTGTTTTTTTGTCGATAGATTCCTGCTCGTCTTTTTCGGGCTGTTCGGGCGTTTCGTCTCTTGTTTCGCTGGATAACGCCGACTTTAACGCTGTTGTCATTGTTTCGTTCATGTGTCCCTGTAACGCTTTTCTTACAAGCGTGGTGAATTGCTCCAATACTTTTGCGGTAATAATGCCGTCGTAAACCTGTTTTGTGATAACTCTAACAAGTTCGGGGCTTGGAGATGCAAACTCTTTTTGTATCACGTATTTCAATTCTCTCGTATATTTCAATTCGCTTGCGGAACTCAATATGTTATCTACGTCGAAATACGTTTTGTGGAATTTTTTTAATTCTTCGATTTGATTGCCTTCGATATTTGTTAAATCTACTTCCAAAAATGGCTTTTCGTCCATTTTGTTAGGCGTTTCCAAATCGGTATAAAACCGGTAAATAATTCCGTTTGTCAGAACACCGAATTTGGCGTTTGATACGTGGAAATATCGCAATAACTGATTGTCGTGCAGCACTAAATCCTGCTGCCAGTGTTTGCACTCTATAAGTATTATCGGCTTGCCGTCTTTGATTATTGCATAATCAATTTTTTCACCTTTTTTTGTGCCAATATCGCACACGTATTCAGGTACGATTTCAAGTGGATTGAACACGTCGTATCCTAATGCCTGCAAAAAAGGCATTACCAAAGCGGTTTTTGTCGCTTCTTCCGTTTGCAGATTTTCTTTAATCTTTTCAACTTTTTCTGAAATTTGCTTTACTGAATCTTTAAAGTCCATGACTTAACTGTTTTTATAATTTATACTAAATTTAATTCTTTTCTAATATCCGCTGGTACAGCTTCCGCCGCCATCGGCACAAGTTGATGTCCGCAGTTCCAGCCGCCGCAAAATATGATAAAATTTTGCGGGTTCGTGCCATTAATTAGCCCGTATGGTAAGCCTGTTTCGGGGTTTATTTTGCATTTATGCCTATCAATATTACCTTTTAATATCCCAGGTATTTCAGACTTGTGAATATACTTTTTCTTTGTCAAATATTCGCAAAACTTACGGGTGTTTGTGAGATTGCTCCCGACATACATGTACCAATCGGAATCAATATCAGTTACATTTCTAAATATTCGACATGCCAAATTGACGTATTTTCCGGCGTCCTCGTATGACATACCTGTATCTGTTAGTTTTTGAATAATTGTCCCGTTGCCACTTCTTTGTTCGTATTCGGTTTTAAGAATATCGAATAATTCAGACGTAACATATTTCAATAAAATTTCTTTTGCACACGAGAGGCTTTTGGCGTCAATAACAATATTTGGCATCGGCTCGCATGGAGGGTATTGAATGGCTTCAATTATGCTCACGGCTTTTGTTAGTCTATCGTCTGTGATTATGTTGCCATTCGCAAATTTTGCTTTACGCTTAATTTTACCAAGCGTATCAATATCTGCATGTTCTTTGTATTCCTGCTCGATAAACCGTTTTATTTCTGATAAATGCTTGTAGCCGTATTTTGACAATCCGGCAAAATCTACTTCATTTAACACTTCGCTAATTAGCGTTATTGCTTTTCCTGCGTTTTCAACATCCATGACTTTATTTTTTATTATACACCATTGTTCCGCCACCCTTTTTTACTACGTATCCCAAAACCAGCAATATTTTGGTGATGTCCTTCCACGCTATATCGACAGGCTCATGAATCAGTTGTCCGTCGGGATATGTTTCTGTGTTTGTACTGTATGCTTTTATATATTCGTCGTTTTTGCCGCGTTGCAGGCGTTTTGTTATCCGGTACCCTCTCGTTTCGACGACGTAATCTCTCCCCCATAGGATTAGTTGCCGGTCCCGTACTTCTTCGAGGGCGAGGATGCAACCGGACGGATATTCGACCATACTGTCGCCATAATGCCGTATGGCGGCGGTGGCGTCTTTAAACCAGTCGCCGGCGTCGATGTATTCAGATGGCGCTGTGATGCTCCGCGTGTCGGCATCCTGCTCGTTTATGCCGCCGACGGTGATTGTATCGTCGTAGAAAGGGATTAATTTTCTGTTGCTGGTAAATACTTCGTTGCTTTCGCCATAAATGTAGTCTTTATTTACGGCAAATTCACGAAATAAATTGTTAAGCATTGATTGTGAAACGTTTCTGCTTCCATTAATAACCTTACTTAAATTCGGTTGGTAATCGTTTATTTTTTCAGCGAAGTCTGAAACTCCAGAGATGTAACCCCTTTGTCTTAATGCTTCATATACTTCAATAAACCTTTTTCGTATCTCGTTTTTATCTTTCATTTTGATATATTTTGATATTTTTTCTTAAATTTTATCTTCATTTTCCGTAAAATTCGCCTCAAAAGCACAAATTGTGATATTTTATAACCTATTAAAACACAATATTTTACATTTTTGCAAATGTTAAATTATGTTAAAATTGCAAAATATTATATCAAATTGATATTTTTGATATATATTTGCACCCGCAAACGTACTTGATTTTTTAAAAATCAAACGAAACGTGCGCACAAAGATAAAAAATAATTTTATAAAGTAAAAAAATGTACGATAAAAGATTTTTAAAAGTAAAGAAGCTCGGAGAGGAGCGGTTATTCAGAGATGAACGTGAACTGTGGAAGTTTTTTGAATCTCAAGAAGGAACCTGGTTCTTAAAGTCAGACGTGTTGGGAGAGGAAAAAATGACTTGGTGGTGGTTGTGCCACACTGAACCTCTACATAGTGATAGTAACGTGGATATGTTCATTGCGGGTAAGTTCTTATTCCAACTCACGAGAGGTAACTTTATCAGGACAAGTGGAGATTATAAGTATTGCGTGCTTGCAATGTCAAAGTCCGATAATTTTTCTCTTAACGACATTAAGAAATTATTTAAAATTCAGTAAAAAAACTAACGGTAGCGAAGCCGTAATATTAAAAAAAGTAAAAAAATGGTAAAGAAAAGATTAACAAAAGAAGCGATTTTTAAAATGACGCACCCGAAAAGATACGAGGCGCGTATAGAACTATCCCAAATTCTGGGATTTACGTCAGTCTGCATCAATAAAAAATTGAGGCAGAACAAATGGAACGGAACCCTGACTACAGAAACGGCGCTGTTGTTTCTGGAAAAGGAATTAGAAATGTCTCGCAGTCAAATTCTTGAGACGGCAGAAGATGAGGAGGTCGAGAAATGAAACTGGAAATAAAATTTTTTGAGAGGCACACTGACTATGATGTTCTGAATCATGATGATTTTTCATGGAACATCATCAATCGGCATGATGATAACAGCGAGCAAATTACAATCGCTGTTTACGGGAAAACGATTGCCGAACTAATTAATTATGTTAAAGGATTATAATTTAATCTCATAAACCGCAAGCGAAATGCGTAGCGAACAAACTCGCACGGGGCAGTCACTGGAAACAGGCGCAAAGTAGCGGCAAAAAGCGGAGATAGTGAAAGCAAGGTATCTATAAGACTTTCACGAAATAAGCGAAGTAGCCATAAGGTTTAAAAACAGTTAAAAATATGGACATATTCACCTTAAAACAGAGCATACAGGAGGTTGCGGAACTGACCGCAACGGCGATGATGAAACATTTAGACCCGTCATTCGACGAGTTGAAATTCAAAGACGCCTGCAAGTTTGCCGGTACTCGCTGGCTCAAGTGGCATATAAAAGAGGGGAATATCCAGCGAATCCGCAAGGGGACAGCAAAAAATTCCCCTTGCTATTACAGCCGGACCGAAATACTTGCCTTGAAAAAGGCAGAATCGGAAATGGCAAAAATCCTCAACTGAGAGAGATAGACATACAGGTCGCCCAACCTTGCAGGCTGTTTAAGCTGAGGCGGCGACAACGGCGGAGAGAATTAACGGAAAGTTAAGTGGCGAAGCCGTGCAAAAATTGAAATAAATTAAAAAAATAAAAAGACATGACAAGAGAAGAATTTGAGAGCGGCGTTTTGTTCAGAAAAACAAACGCATTTGATGAAACGGTTTGGCAGTACAAAACCGTTGAAGCCGGCGGATATAT
>JAISYZ010000200.1 GCA_031269545.1 Prevotellaceae bacterium | reverse complement strand
AGTTCAGAATGACGACTACAACAGACCAGACCCGTCATTGCGGGCTTGACCCCGTCATTGCGGGCTTGACCCGCAACCTCTTTTGTGCAGAGGATTCTGAAACAAGTTCAGAATGACGGAGGATACTATTGACACGCTCCGATAATTTAACACAATTTTATTTGCATAAAGTAATAAAAAATATTACCTTTGCAGCGTAATTTAAATAAGGTTCTATGAAACGATTGTACAAAGTTATAAAGATACTTGAAAAAGACGGATGGTTTTTTGTCAGGCAAAAAGGAAGTCATCGGCATTATCATCACCCTGTAAAAAGGGGAACAACGACTGTTGATGGCAAACCCTCTGACGATTTAGACAGCGACCTCTTAAAAAGTATTTCGCGGCAATCTGGAATAAAGTTTTAAGCGTGAGTGGATTACCCTCACGGTTTTTAAAATTACAAATTTAAAATTTACAAAATGGCTAAAAAATTAAATGTTATTGTAAAAAAAATGCCGGCAAATTATGGAGCATTTATTGAAGAAGTTGATGGGTTTGTGATAACGCGCAAAACGTTAAATCAGATTATTAATGATTTACCTCAAGCGATTAAATTTCATATCGAAGCCCTTAACGATTATGAAATTCAACCCTGGATGTTACAGGAAATTGAATTTACATATCATTATGATATTGATTCTTTGTTAGACAAATATCAAGGAATCCTTAATCAGGCAAATATATCTCGGATTACAGGAATAAACGAATCCCTTTTACGTCAATACGTTTTAGGGATAAAAAAACCCGGCAAAAAACAAATTATTCGCATTCAGGAAAAGTTACATACCTTTGCCGGCGAATTGAGTAATGTCAATATTCGGCAATAGTATATCATAGCGCTAATTAGCGTAATTCGCGGACAAAACAGAAAGGAATGATAATACGGACTGTTATAGTCCGTCATTGCGGGCTTGACCCGCAACCTCTTTTGTGCAGAGGATTCTGAAACAAGTTCAGAATGACAGATTGTGTCCGAAAGATTTTATGTTTTACAATGAATTATACGAAATTTGAAGTTTTTGAAAAAAAGTTAAAATTGTGTGCGTTTCCGCACATCAAAAAAATTTCGATTGTAGCCAACGCATCAGGAAAACGTCATAAACCTGATAAGTAATTTCGTTAAAATCGGCGTTTGCAAACAATAAATCTTTATCTATTAATGCCTTGCATATTCTTTTGGCATTTGCCGGAGCGCCTATTCCGTATTTTGAAACAAAATCCTGCGACGTAATCTGCGTCACTTTTTCTTCTTTGGCAACAGCAATCAAAAAATTCCACTGTGCAGGCGTCAACAACTGACGATATTGCAGATAAACCGGTTCATCGTGCTGTAAAATGTAGGAACATGCTTCTTTGACGTCCTCAATATCAATATTTTTATTCGAAAAACTGTAAATTGCATTACAAAGCGCCTGCGTGTAATAAGTGTGCCGGTTTGTCCATTCCAAGATAAATTCAACTTCTTCTGTTCCAATATTTTTATTGTTCACTGAAAACAGTTTAGTAATAAATTCAGAATATTTTTCCTTATCAATTTCGCCAAGATGCAGATATTGTGTCATTCCAAAAAATGGACGTTTTGCATTCGAAAAAATATCAAGCATCATAGTTTTTTTACTGCCGCAAAATATGAAACTAATATTATCAAGCGGCTGAATGTAAGTGCGCAACAAGGCTTCAATGTTTTTTTCGGGAAATTCGGTTATCTGCTGAAATTCATCTATTACAAGAATAACTTTTTTGCCCTGATTCTCTAAAAATTCGAACAGATTGCGGAGTGTAATTTCCTTTTCGTAAGGCGTTTGATATGTGATTTGTATTTGAGGTTCGCCTGTGATGGAATTGTAGGAAATCAGCGGTCGAAAAC
Organism: Prevotellaceae bacterium; assembly: GCA_031269545.1. Taxonomy (GTDB): domain Bacteria; phylum Bacteroidota; class Bacteroidia; order Bacteroidales; family UBA932; genus JAIRKV01. The sequence goes on along the minus strand of JAISYZ010000200.1, from coordinate 1,900 downwards.
CTTTGACAATCTTCAAAAAACGCCGTCCGAGACTTGTTTTTTCGGGATAGAATTTTAATATTGCTTCAGCAAAAAGTTTCACAAAATCATCGAGCGAACGAGCCGAAAAAATATCAATATAAACAGTTATGAAATCATCATTTCCTGTGTTAATTTCATCAAAAAAACGATAAATCAAGCCCGTTTTTCCCATTCTTCTGATAGAAATCAGGGTGGTATTTACGCCATTTTTTATGTTATTTCGGAGGATTTTCAGCTCGTTTTCTCTGTCGCAAAACAATTCCGCCGAAACGTAACCTTTTGTAATAAACGGATTTACTCTTTTCATACTAACTATTTTTGCTACAAAGGTACTGCTTTTTTCGATTATACAAAATAGATAATCTAAAACAGATAATTTGACTTACGATTTTTGATTTTAGATTTACGATTTTTGATTTACGATTTTAGATTTTTGATTTTAGATTTACGATTATAAATCCAACATTACGAACTTTGCGATAACGGGATTATGGTCGGAATGTTGATAGTTTTTATTGATTCTTTCCGTGTGTATTGCTTCGACATTTGGCGATATCAGAAAGAAATCGAGCAAAGTCTCTTTTGTTTCACCTTTGATGTAGGGAATATCTAAAAATCTGTTAGTTGGCTTACCGTCTGAAATCCATTTCCACGATTGAGGCATAAAATCGCCGGGTATTTGAAGCGGAACAAAATATTCGGAAGCTACGCCATGATAAGGTTTTGCGCTTTCGAGAGGAGGAGTCTGATTCCAGTCGCCGCCGGCAATAACGTAATTGCCTTTCTCGTACTCGGTTGTGATAAAATTTTTCAGGACAAGCATTTCTTCGCGCCGCTGTTCGCCGTCGTCGTCGAAAGCCGAATTATGAGTATTTACCAAGACAAGTTGTTTACCGTTTGTCAGTGGATACCGGCACATTACGAAACATCTGTCGAGCAAAAAAAGCCCTTTGAACCACGACTGTTTTGCCGGATAAGCATAACGGACGCTTTGCGAAGGCACATACCGGCTCAAAGTCAGGATGCCCGATTCGACTTGTCCCATTGGAGAGGTAATCGGCACAGGAACAAACAGCACATTATAGTTTATTCCGTAAAATGCTAAATACGAAGGTTTTTTCGCAGTCATTGCGGACAGCATGTCGATTTTATACGAACGGGTTGAAGCTCTGTCAACTTCCTGCAAAAAGACAAAATCGGCGGAATTATCTGCAATAAACGATGTTATGGCGTCCAGATTTCTCATAGCGTTTTCTTTGCCGGTTTTTGTTTTCGAGCCGCCATCGTAGAAAAAATCCATTTCGCTGTCCAACCCGGCGTAGCCTGTGTTCCATGTCAATATTTCTATTGTGTCGAGATTCAAAGCCGCCGCATCCGGCATATTCGTCAAAACAGTCTCTTTTTCAGGTTTGTAATCCGTTAAGGAAATAATCAGAACGAACAAAATGCAAGCCGCTATAACGAAAAAACACGTTACCAGCAAAATTTTCGATATTCTTCTGATTTTCATCAATATCTTTGTTTTATTTATTGCTGTAAAAACTTTTTACCGAAAAGCAGACAAACAGAACAAACACAATACATCCAAGTAAAACAGTTATCAATCTGCTACATCTGTTTACGCCGGCGATTATCTCGTCCGGATTTTCGGACAACAAAGCTTTAAATTCATCGACCGAAGGAGCGTCGTTGATATTCCATTTTTTCAATACAGTGTTATCTTTCAACAACATGATGCCCGGATTGGAACGTACCATACTTTTCAGAACTGTAGCATCCGTAGCATATACCGGATAATTTGCCTTTACATTTTGCAGATATGCCAGATTAGCCTGTTCGGACGAGCCGGATAACATTATGAAATTGACATTGTTATTCG
>JAISYZ010000066.1 GCA_031269545.1 Prevotellaceae bacterium | reverse complement strand
GGCGAAAAATTTTTCGCCCCTACCACCGAACGGGACATCCAAAACAATCGGTTCAATCATTCGCGGGTTCAAAATCGGCGTCACAAAACAATTGGATTTTTCGATTTGGCAACGTAATTATTACGAACACATCATCCGAAATGAACGGTCGCACAAAAATATTTCCGATTATATCATTCACAATCCCGAAAAATGGCAGGATGATAAATTTCATTTTGAATAACGAAACCGTCGCGTTGGGCGAAAAATTTTATCTGTTTTTAAACAGTTTCTAAATATACAAATGAATTAGTAAAGCAAAAATTATTATATTTGCAAAAAAATAAAATTAATAAAATGAAAAAAATATTATTTACAGCCATCATAATGGCAATCGCATTAAACGTTTTGGCACAGGAAAAGAAAGCCGAAGAAAAAAAGCCTGCAACAGGCTATAAATTTACAACAGTAAAGGAATTGAAATATACTCCTGTAAAAAATCAAAGCCGTAGCGGAACTTGCTGGAGTTTTTCGGGATTATCGTTTCTCGAATCCGAATTATTGCGTTTGGGCAAAGGCGAATACGACTTGTCGGAAATGTTTGTGTCGCGCGACAATTACGAGAAAAAAGCAGACAAATATGTTCGCTTGCACGGAACAATAAACTTTGCCGGCGGCGGCTCGTTTGAAGATGTTTTAGAAACATTCCGCACAGCAGGAACAGTTCCCGAAGAAGCTTACAGCGGAATAAATTACGGCGGAACAATACACGATCACAGCGAACTTGATATTGTAACCAAAGCCTACATCGACGCCGTCATAAAAGGACGAAAACTTACCAAAGCATGGAAAAAAGGATTCAACGGAATTCTTGATGCATATTATGGAAATTATCCCGAACAGTTTACGTACAAAGGCAATTCGTACACTCCAAAATCATTTGCACAGTCGTTGGGATTGAACATGGACGACTACACAGAAATAACATCTTTCACTCATCATCCGTTTTACAAACCGTTTATTATCGAAATTCCCGACAATTATATTTGGGGATGGAATTACAACGTAACGATTGATGAACTTGTAGAAATTATTGACAACAGCATAGAAAAAGGCTATACAGTAGCATGGGGTTCGGATGTTAGCGAGCGCGGATTTCAATATCGGAAAGGTGTTGCCGTTGTTCCCGATATGGAAGCGACCAGTCTGAGCGGAACAGACCGCGACCGCTGGGAAAGTTTGAGCAAAACCGAACGCGAAACAGAAATTCTCAAACTCGACAAACCTGTTACCGAATTGAAAATCACACAAGAGTTGCGACAGGAAGCATTCGATAATTACGAAACTACCGACGATCACGGTATGCACATCGTAGGTATTGCAAAAGACCAAAACGGCGCAAAATTTTATAAAGTAAAAAATTCGTGGGGAACAGATGGCAGCGAATATTCGGGATTCTTTTTTGTTTCCGAAAATTATGTTCGCTACAAAACAATTAACATTCTGATACATAAAGATGCAATCCCCGCAAACATAAAAAGTAAATTGGGATTATAAAACGATAAACGGATAAAGACAAAAAACTGTTTGCAAAAAAATAAAGTAAAATGAAATTGATTTCTTATAATTTAAATGGCATTCGGTCGGCTCTCGGAAAAGATTTGACAGGCTGGCTTAAATGCGAAAATCCTGATATCTTATGTATTCAGGAAACAAAAGCGCAACCTGAGCAAATGAATTCGCCGTTGTTTGAAGAATTGGGATATAATTGTTACTGGCATTCTGCTGTTCGGCGCGGATACAGCGGAACAGGAATTGTCAGCAAAATTAATTTTAACAAAGTTGATTTTGGAATAGGAATTGAAAAATTTGATATGGAAGGACGGTTGATACGCGCCGACTTTGGCGATAAAACGCTTATCTGTTCTTATTTTCCTTCGGGAACAATGGGCGATGTTCGTCAGGAATTTAAAATGGATTATCTGTATGCTTTTACCAACTATATAAAAAATTTGCGAAAAGAGCGTCCTAATTTGATAATAACAGGAGATTTCAACATTTGCCACAAGCCTGTTGACATAAATAATCCTGAAAAACATGTAAACGTATCAGGATTTTTGCCCGAAGAACGCCAATGGTTCGACGAATTTATCGATCTTGGCTTTATTGATACTTTTCGCGAATTTTGCAAAGACAGCGAGCGTTACAGCTGGTGGAGTTACCGTTCGGGAGCGCGTCCGCGAAATCTCGGCTGGCGTATTGATTATTTCTTGGTTTCAGAAAATTTGAAAGATAAACTCGCAGATGCCGATATTCTCGATACTGTTGTCCATTCCGACCATTGTCCTGTAATGTTGGTGATATAGTTTGCCACGAAAACACAAAGACAAGCAGATTAATTAAGAATTAAGAGAAAAAGAATGGTTAATAAGTTAAGAATTAAGAGAGTTTGAAGATTTAAAGATTTAATGACAAGCAAATGAGCAAAGGAATGGATCTCTTTCAACTTTATAACTTTTAACTTTTCAACTGAATAAACATAAAATCAATAAAATGATTAATGTTAAACGCAAAGTACGCAAAGCAATTAGCGTTCTTTGTAGAAGACTTCGCGTTCTTTGCGGTAAAGAAAATATTAAGCAATTAATAATGAATAACGAAACGAAGATATTAAACAAAACAAATAATTATTAATTGTCAAAGGCGCTGCTATATATCTAAAATTTTACGCATTGAAATTATGTCGGGCGGCTGTTGTGTAAAGATTTTGTAGGCTGCAATGCCTTGATGCAATAACCAAAATCTTCCGTCTATACATCTGCAGCCTTTCGATTGCGCTGTTTTTAATAACATGGACTGATGAGGTGAAGCATCAAAAACAGTTTGCTGCGGATTCAAATATTGCTTATCAATCACGCAAATATCGGCAGGTAATGCATTTACAATAAGTTTTTTGTTTGAAATATTGTAATTTATTTCATCTATACTTATCACATTGCAATTTATTTTTTCGGCAATAAGGTTTGCTTTGTCTGCGGTTCGATTTGCGATAGTAATATTTGCGCCGAGTTTGTGCAGGGCAAAAGCAACCGCTCTCCCCGCTCCTCCCGCTCCGATAATCAAACATTCTTCGCCTTGAATATCAACGTTGAAATCAATTAATGTTTGTAAAACGCCCAAATAATCAGTATTGTATGCTTTCAGTTTATTGTCGCCGTTCACAACAATTGTATTTGTCGCTCCTGTCATTTCGGCAGTTTCGTCTATCTCGTCAACAATCGACAGCGCTTCAATTTTGATTGGAATTGTAACGTTCACTCCATGTAATATTTTGCTTCGCAACAGATTTTCAACATATTTTACATCGGTAGTTTCGATTAATGAATATTCAAAATCGCAATCGCCATACGCAGCCTTGAACAGCGAAGGGCTTTTGCTGTGTGATATTGGTTTGCCGACAAGTGCAAACTGTTTCATAATTGTAATATTTTTTTCAGTTCGTTCATTGTTATCTGCCCTTCAGCCGATTCCTGTCCGATGTCGTAAGCCGTATAAATAAAGGGAGCGCCAAGCAGCAAACTTTCTATTCGCGAATCTTTTCCCAATTCTCCCATCGCGAAGGCTATCAATCGTTTTTCGATTTTATATAATGAAAGAATCTTAGAATTATCGTCGATTGTCTGCGCCTGAGTTACGATTTTTATAAAAGCGGGATTAAACGTTTGGGCTCGCCTGATAATATTTTCGAGTATATTGACATCGGGAGTTTCGTTAAAATTGTGATATGATATTATTATTTTACAGTTGTATGAAAATGCAATATCAATAAGCGTTTTGCGATAATTTTCATCCGATTCGAGTTCGATGTCAATGTAAGTCGCTCCGTTTTTTGCTGCTGCTGTCAACAGTTCCAGTCGTTTATCATCATTATAAAATCCTGCGCGACAAGTTACAATTACAGGAATTTTAAACGATAGAAGTCTTTCTATTTCATCAGGTTCAGGCTGTATTTTATCTAAACGCAACTCAGCCATTTCGCATTGTTCCAATATTTTAATGCATTTTTCAATATTCTGCTCTATAATGCTTACACAAATCATAATTATTAAAATTAAAAATTGATATTACCGTATTGCAAAATTAGTAAATTAATTAATAATAATTAATGGTTAAATACTGAATACGTAATATTGAACAGTATTTTAGTAATTTTATATCGAGATTTCGAGTAAACGTGCATGTCTATCAGGAATTAGTTTTACTTCATCAATCTCGGCTGGAATAAGCGCCGTTTCGCCTTTTGCCAATGTTTCGCCTGTGCCGTTACATTCTAAAATCGTTTTGCCATCGACGCACATGTATGCAATAAACGAATCAATGGCAAGATAACTGCGAATTATTGTACTGTCAAAATCTATTATTTTAACCGAAAAATGACTGTTTTGGCAAATATCGGAACTGTTATTTTTAGCAATATCGTATTCGGTTTTGTACGTTTTGTACGAATTGTAATCTATCACATCCAGAGCCAAATCGACATGCATTTGTCGCGCCGTTTTTGCATCGTATTCGCGTCCCCAGTCGTAAATGCGATATGTAATGTCGGATGTGTTTTGCACTTCGGCGAGCAAAATGTTTTTTCCTATTGCATGGATTCGCCCCGATGGCACTTCAAATACATTTCCGTTTTTTACCTTTTCAAAATTCAGAAAATCAAGCAGTTTTTTATCGTATAAAGATTTTTGCAATATTTCTTTGTTGATATTTTGATTAAAACCCAAACAAATTTCAGCATCGTTTTCGGCTTCGATGATATACCACATTTCTTCTTTGCCGTAAGCGTTATGCCGTTTCAATGCAATTTCATCATCGGGATGCACCTGCACCGACAATGGTTGAGCAGCATCGATAAATTTCAGCAACAGAGGAAATTCTATTCCGTATCTTTCGTAAACCGATTCGCCAACCAAGTCGCCCATGTAAATTTCTATAAGATCCTGCAAGTTATTTCCTGCTAAAAATCCATTTGCTACAATCGAAATATTGCCGCTTACCGCCGACAGTTCCCAAGATTCGCTTATTTGTTTAATGTTTTTATTTTTTTTCAATTCGGCGAGTTTTTTGCCTCCCCAAACGTATGTTTTGTATATTGGTTGAAATTTTAATGGATACAGCATAATTTCAATAGATTTTAGAATGATAATGAAACTCCTAAACCGAGCATTTGTTTGAACTGCAAGCGAGGTCCAAGTATTTCACCCGTATTTGTATCTTTTATTTTGATGTCGTCATCGTATAAAAGTTTTGCATAGATTCGAGACGAAAACCATTTATTTATTTTTATGTTCCAATCAAATTCCCAACTGATATCAAGGTTTCCGAAGTTATTCATCCAACTCGAAAAAAGTTCGAGCGCACTGTTCATCGTGCTTTTTGATTTGAACGTTTTTGAATATGTAGCCTTGATAAGTGAGCCGATTTCAGCCAAAGATTTGTGTCCGCGTTCGACGCCATAATTGCCTCTGTTCGACAGCATTGTGTCAAGAACAAAAGTATATTTTGCCGAAAATGGCGACAACATGAACGATAATTCTTTAGCCGGTTTATAATCCATACCCAACGATGCTATAACGTATCCCGGAGCCATAAATTTTGAAGTATATTTGCTTTTATCCGGCGGCGGATATGTTTTGTAACCTTTGTCGAACTGAGTTTTTAATTGGAAAGCCAAAGAATAATACCATTTTTTTGACGAGCGTAATCCAAATTTTGTAGAAAAATCAATCTTGTCGTTGTTTTTCAAGAAATTTTTCTCCTGATATGTCAATCCGTAAGCCATATCTAAAGTTGTTTCCCAAGTAAATTTTGTTTCTGTGTATATCATTTTAATTCCAAATATGGCAACTCCTGCAATAGAATTTGCACCACCGGCAGACCAATTGCTGAAAGATGTTTGCGTAAGCGTAAGACTCGGAGAGCCGCTGAATTTGAAATTCGGTTTTATTTTCACAGTGTCTTTTTTTGCGTTAGATGCCTCATTCTGAAGTTCATCGCTATCCGACTGCGCCATAATATCAGAATAACACGTAAACGAAAAAACAATTAATAAGCAAAATAAACTTTTCATTAGTAAAATTTTAATTAATAATCAATCTTTGCAAAATTAGTATATTTATTGCATAAAAATATTTTCTGTGTCAAAAATTATCTTAAATAATAAAAAACTATGCATATTTTGTGATATGTTATTTTAATAATCACATAGATATTTCTGGATTAAATCGTAGAGTTCTGCTACGCTTCGGTTACTTCGTCGCTTCGCTCCTCGCAATGACGACAAGGATTAGAGCGTCATTGCGAAGGCGTTAGCCTGAAGCGATCCAGAATATTGATAATTCACAAAATTATACCGCATGAATATTAAATATAACTTCAATGGTTTATCTTTTGTGAAGATTAATTTTTATTCATATTTTTCTTCGCCGCTTTCGTAACGCAGGTATTTTGCCGACAGATATGCTATCATTCTTGATATTGCATCGATGGCTTGTTGTGTTTCTGCCGATATTTCCATATTCTTAAGATTTAACAACATTCGTGCGTATAAAGCGTGAAAGCAAAGTTCAAGTTCTTTTTCTTCGTATTTTTCCAACTTTCTGCTGAAATCAATTATAGATGGTTTTGCCGTTTGGTGAAGTTCAGCGTATTTTTCATCTCGCTGTAAAAGATATAGATGAACATCATTCAAATCGGCAATCAAATGCAATGAATGTGATGTGTGTCCCGATTGCTGTTTTTTTTCAAACTGTAATAATTGCACTGTTCCCATATACCATGCAAGCGTTTGTTTTTTTATGTTTTCATCAACCTGTAAAGGCTCAACCAACGTTTGATAGATTCGCTCCTCGTCAAAATTCAAAGCGCGTAACAAATCTTCTATTTGCCAGAGATACAGGATATATTCAGCAATATTTTCTCTTCGTTTTTGTTTTGCTATCAGCATGACATTTTTAATTTATAAAGTTTTTTTCATTATTCCGTAAATTCATTCATAATATTGTCCAACATTCGTCTTTCCTTTTTTGTGGGACGTCCGCTTCCTTTGTCGCGATGAACAAATATTGTAATGTTTTTTGCATTAAGTTTAGCCATTTCCTCCTGTGGTGTGAGATTTTCGACATATTGCGCTACATTTTTTGCAGATTGGCGATTCTCGGTAATATCAACAACTCTATAAGTGTAAATGACGGACAATTTACGCACGATAATAGTTTCGCCTTTTTTAATCATTCGCGATGGTTTACATTCTACGTTGTTGATTATCACTTTTCCATGTTTGCATGCATCGGCGGCTTCGCTGCGGGTCTTATAAATCCGCATAGCCCACAGCCATTTGTCAATTCTTACATCTTCCATTTTTACAAAAAATTAATATTTTATCAAATCGACAGGATATCCTGTTTTTGCAAATTCAGCAACAATGGT
>JAISYZ010000084.1 GCA_031269545.1 Prevotellaceae bacterium | reverse complement strand
CTTTTTTTTCAATGACAACAACGCTGGTGCTTCCCGATCTGTTTGGTTTTTTGCGTACATACATACCGCAAAATTAGCAAATTTTTCAATGCGACACCTAAAACGGTGCCGCAAATTTTGTAAATGCCTAATATTCAATAACCTGCAAGGTGTCGCAAAAAAAGTGTCAAAGTCAGGAAAAAGCAGGCTGTGTACGATATAAACATCTGATATATATAATTTTGCAGGTGAAAAATACTCCTCCGCAAAAATATTGAAAGTAAACATCGCGAACCCAAAATTCAGGAAGTTGCCCATTTTCCAATTGGCACAAATGTTTAATCTTTGCGAAACGGTTCACATTGATATTTTTTCTGTGATTTGCCTAACATAAATCTTATATGTTTATTACCACAAAGGTAATAATTCCTGCAATTTTTTACAAATATTTTTATTCATAAACTATTGATAATAAAATGCTATCAGTGTTTTTAAAGAGCATCTATTTTACGTTTTCAATTATTGCATTTGCTATTCCTTTTGGGTCGAAGCCGCATTCGGCTTGCAATTCGGCAATACTGCCGTGCAATACAAATTTGTCGGGAATTCCTATAAATTTATGTTTAATATTGTAATTATGTTGTGCAAAAAATTCGCTTACAGCGCTTCCAAAACCTCCGATAATCGTTCCGTTTTCAACAGTTATCACTTGCTTGAAATTTTTACCTGCAAAATGCAGCAGTTCTTCGTCGATTGGCTTTACAAAACGCATATCGTAATGAGCGGCTGATATATTTTTGTCGTTGAGCATCTCAATTGCCTTTTCTACATTGTTGCCCACGTGTCCTATCGAAAGTATTGCAATATCTGTGCCTGAACGTATTGTTCGCGCTTTTGCTATCGGGATTTCCTGAAAAGGAAGTTGCCAGTCGGCAATCACGCCACCGCCTTTTGGATAACGAATTGCAAAACAGCCTTTGTTTGGAAGTTGTGCCGTAAACATCATATTCCGTAATTCGACTTCGTTCATCGGCGAAGCTATAATCATATTGGGAATACAGCGCAGATAAGCCAAATCGTAAGCGCCATGATGAGTAGAGCCATCTTCGCCAACCAAACCGCTTCTGTCAAGACAAAATACAACATTCAGTTTTTGAATTGCAACATCGTGAATAATATTATCGTAAGCGCGCTGCATGAAACTTGAATAAATATTGCAAAATGGAAGCAAACCCATAGTTGCAAGTCCTGCCGAAAATGTAACAGCATGTCCTTCGGCAATTCCTGCATCAAAACAACGGTTTGGCATTTCTTCCATCATAAGATTCAACGAACATCCTGTTGGCATTGCCGGCGTTATTCCTATAATTTTGGGATTCTGGCGTGCGAGTTCTATAATTGTTTTTCCGAAAACGTCCTGATAACGCAACGGTTGAGTTTTGTCGGATTTTACAACTATTCGTTCACCTGTGTTTTTATTGAATTTTCCGGGAGCGTGCCAGTCTGTTTGATTTTCTTCGGCTGGTTTAAAACCTTTGCCTTTTTGTGTAACCACATGCAAAAGTTTAGGTCCTTTTACATTTTTTAACTTTTCCAAAGTTTTTACAAGTCGAGGCAAATCGTGCCCGTCGAAAGCGCCGAAATAGCGAAATCCGAGAGATTCGAATATATTGTTGCGATGAAATTTATTGCCGTTAATTATTATAAATTTTATAAAGTAAAAAAACTTCTGCAATATATTGCGAAAAAAATTTTGTCCGAGCAAATTCCAAATATTTTCTTTCAACTTATTGTACGAACGTGATGTCGATATTTTCAGCAAATATCGTCCCATTGCTCCAACGCTCTTATCTATTGCAATATTATTATCGTTAAGAACAACCAGCATATTCGGTTTAAGGTATCCTGCATTGTTCAATCCTTCAAAAGCCAATCCTCCTGTCATTGATCCATCACCTATTACGGCAATTACGTTTCTGTCTTCGTTATTCATTTTTGCAGCAATCGCCATTCCAAACGCCGCCGAAATTGATACAGATGCATGTCCTCCGCCAAAAGCATCATATTCGCTTTCGCTCATTTTAGGGAATCCGCTAATGCCTCCATATTTACGGTTTGTTGAAAATTTGTCGCGGCGTCCTGTTATTATTTTATGAGCATACGACTGATGACCTACATCCCAGACAAGTTTGTCGTACGGAGTATCGAAAACATAATGCAAAGCAACTGTCAATTCAACTACTCCAAGACTTGAACCTACATGTCCGGGATTTTGTGAACATTTATCTATTAAAAACTCTCTGATTTCGGCGCACAATTCTACCAATTCATCGATTTTCATCGATTTCAAATCTGATGGAGAATTTATATTTGGCAAGTATTTTTGCATTATAAGATAGCATTAAACCTAACTGCTTTCAAGCAGAAAGTAGTTAAAATTCATATCCAAAATAAATATTATCAAATTATTTTACTCGCTCGGCGTAGGTACGTGTGCGTGTATCTACTTTAATTTTTTCATCCTGATTGATAAATAAAGGCACCATTATTTCTGCGCCAGTTTCGAGAGTCGCCGCTTTCAATGCCGATGTCGAAGCCGTATCTCCTTTTACTGCCGGTTCGGTGTAAGTTACCGTCAATTCGACAAAAGGAGGAAGTTCGCAGCTTAACACGCGTTCTTCGTCAGCCAAAAACATCATTTCGACATATTGTCCCTCTTTCATTAAATCCTGATTGTCAATCATATCCTCATCGAGGTCAATTTGTTCGAAAGTTTCGTTATGCATAAAATGATAGCCTGATTCATCTTTATACAAAAATTGATACGGACGGCGTTCTACGCTTATAATATCTATTTTTTCGCCTGCGCTGAAAGTATTTTCCAGTGTGCGTCCGTTTTCGAGATTACGCATTTTCACTTTTACAAAGGCGGGACCCTTTCCCGGCTTTACATGTTGAAAATAAGTTATACAACAAGGTTTTCCATTGTACGATATACATAATCCGTTTTTAAAATCTGCTGTTGTTGCCATATTTTTATAAAAATTTTTTTGTTTTTAAAATGCGAAATTACAAAATAATTACCAATTAGCAATGATTATTGCAATTATTACCAATACGCAGATTGTTGATGAACAGATTGCAGGCTGCAAGATTACTTTTTCAGCACTTCTACACTGCTTTTTATTCTGGGTTTTCCGCTTGAATTGTATAAAATGTAAAAATACAGTCCTGGCTCTACGTTTTGCCCTTTGGCGTTTCGTCCATCCCAGCCTAATGCTTGTTCTTCCACAGTTTTTGTTTCATAAATAAGCGTTCCGTTTCGATTGAGTATTTGAACTTTAAATCCGGGCATGAAATAATCGTTTACGCCATCTTTGTTTAATGGCGTAAATGCTGTCAGTTCAGGCGGATAATATATGATGTCAAGATAAAGATTTATAATGCTGTCGCAGCCTTCTACGGTTTGCAAGTTTGAAATATGCAACCCGGGAGTATTGTACTTATAATTTCCTACCGTGTAAAATTCATCTTCGTAAATTCTTTCGTGCCTGTATTCGTCATAAACAGGATTAACAGTTAGTTGCAGTGTAGTTACGCTGTCGC
>JAISYZ010000043.1 GCA_031269545.1 Prevotellaceae bacterium | reverse complement strand
GATATTTTCGCGCGAAGCGCTGCCGATGACATGAAAAACTGTCGGCAACTCGCGCGACATGCATGTGTCTGCGTTTCTTTCTACTAATATTCTGTCCCTGACGGGACAGCAAGCATCATCAAACCTAACAGGTTTCCGAAACCTGTTAGGTTTAAGATTCGGGTTTTGAACCGGATATTGTAAAAACCCTGCAATTTTTTTATTTAATTTCAACTAATAATTGATTGTTAATAAATATTTTATGTTCTTTTAAGGAGCGACTATTTATTCTTTGATTTATTGCAGTAAATATATCAAAACACGAAAAACAAACCGTTCATTCCGTAGCCAGTTTTATCGCTTTTGCGATTGCGGCATTTAATCCTTCGCCGTTTTTGCCTCCGGCAGTTGCAAAAAATGCTTGTCCGCCGCCGCCGCCTTGAATTTCTTTTGCCGCTTCGCGAACAATATTTCCCGCATGTTTACCGTTTGCGACCAAATCATCGCTGATGGCGACAACAAGAGTCGGTTTGTTTGAATCATCGCAACCAATTACTATCACTATTTTTTCAACTCCTTTTCGCAATTCAAAAACTATATTTTTCAATTTCTCGGCGCTAATAACGGGAACGAGTGTCTGCACAACATTTATTCCGTTGATTTTTTCAATATTTTCCAGAAGTTTAGATTTTATCACTTTTATTTTTTCCTGCATCAAATCGTCGAGTTGCTTTTTAAAGTTTTCGTTTTCATCAAGCACTTTTTTAATAGACTGAACAATTGCGGGACTGTTGTTAAACAATTGTCTGATTTGTTTCAGCGAGTCAACAAATTCATAAATGATATTTTCTGCATTTTCGCCTGTTGTTGCTTCGATGCGGCGCACGCCAGCAGCAATTGCCGCTTCCGAAATTATTTTGAAAAATCCGATTTGTCCTGTCGCTTCAACGTGTGTTCCTCCGCACAATTCAACAGATTCGCCGAATTTTATTACGCGAACGACATCTGCATATTTTTCGCCAAACAATGCAATTGCACCCATGCGACGTGCTTCGGCGACAGGTACGTACCGATTTTCTTCGCGCGGTTTGTTTTCGCGAATTTTTTCGTTTACAATTTTTTCAACTTGCCGAATTTCATCATCGCTTAATTTCTGAAAATGAGCAAAATCAAATCGCAAATAATTTGAATTTACCAGCGAGCCTTTTTGTTCGACATGAGTTCCCAAAACTTTGCGTAAAGCATAATGTAAAAGATGTGTTGCCGTGTGGTTGTTGGCTGTTGCAATACGTTTTTTTACGTTTATTTTTGCGCGGAATTTTGCTGTCGGATTTTTTGGCAGTTGTTTTGCAATATGTATTATTAAATTATTTTCCTTTATGGTATTTATAATTTCTATCGTTTCGTTTTGCGATTCTATTGTTCCGCTGTCACCGACCTGTCCGCCCGATTCGCCGTAAAAAGGCGTTTTGTCGAATACAAGATGCACTGTTTCTTCTGATTTTGTTTTTACAATACGATAGCGCGAAATTTCGATGTCGAGTTCCGTTTCGTCATATCCTAAAAAATCTTCTTCCTGAATTTCCTTAATCACCGTCCAGTCGTCTGCTTCGACAGCCGCTGCATTGCGACTGCGTTTTTTTTGCAGATTCAACTCGCTGTTAAATTCTTTTTCGTCGATGGCAAGATTATTTTCGCGGGCAATAAGTTCGGTAAGATCAACAGGAAATCCGTATGTATCGTACAGTATAAAAACCGATTTTCCATCTATCACGTTTTTATTTTCCGATTTTGTTTTTGCAATGATATTGTCTAAAAGACGAATTCCATTTTCTATGGTGCGCAAAAATGAGGCTTCTTCTTCGGTAATAACTTTTTCGATAAGTGTTTGCTGTGATTTGATTTCGGGGAAAGCGTCTCCCATCGAGTTTACAAGCACAGGCACAAGTTGATTGATAAAAGGTTCGTTGAAATTCAAAAATGTATAACCGTAGCGGACAGCGCGGCGTAATATTCGGCGAATTACATAACCTGCCTTATTGTTTGACGGAAGTTGTCCATCGGCAATCGAGAAACATATTGCACGCAAATGGTCGGCAATAACTCGCATTGCGATGTCGGTTTCGTTGTTTGTTCCATATTTTTTATTGGAAATTTCGGCTATTTTTTGTATTATCGGCTGAAAAACATCTGTGTCGTAATTACTCTTTTTTCCTTGAATTGCCATGCACAAACGTTCAAATCCCATTCCCGTATCAACATGTTTTTCGGGAAGCAGCTCGAGCGAGCCGTCTGCTTTGCGATTGTATTGAATAAAAACGAGATTCCATATTTCAATCACCAGAGGATTGCCTTTGTTTACCAAATCTTTTCCTGCGATTTTTTTACGGTCTTCATCATTGCGCAAATCGATGTGAATTTCGCTGCAAGGACCGCAAGGTCCCGTGTCGCCCATTTCCCAAAAGTTATCTTTTTTGCATCCGAGCAAGATTCTGTCTTTCGGAAGAAATCGTTCCCAATATTTTGCGGCTTCGGTATCGGCAGCAAGTCCATCATCGGCGCTTCCTTCGCAAACTGTTGCATAAAGTCTTTCGGGATTTAACCTGTAAACATCGACCAGCAATTCCCATGACCATTCAATTGCTTCTTTTTTGAAATAATCGCCAAAACTCCAATTGCCGAGCATTTCGAACATCGTGTGATGATAAGTGTCGTAACCGACTTCTTCCAAATCGTTGTGTTTTCCCGAAACTCGCAAACATTTTTGAGTGTCGGCAACTCGTCTGTTTTTTGCAGGCGCATTTCCTAAAAAAATATCTTTAAATTGGTTCATTCCTGCGTTAGTAAACATCAATGTCGAATCGTTGGTTACAACCATTGGCGCCGATGGTACAATTTTATGTTGTTTTGACTTAAAAAAGTTTAAAAATTTTAATCTAATTTCTTTAGAATTCATATATAAAAATCCTTATTTGCTTAATCTAAAATGATATATTATTTTTATTGTGTTAAAATATTTGTAAAATTAATTTTTTTTACCGAACTTTACCAAGTTTTTTTTCATTTTTTTGTAAAATGCCACGACAAAAGTACAAATTAAATACGGAAAGTTTAGATTTTGAAGTTATCAAAATCCCTTTACGGCGCAAAACACAACGTTTTTTGGTGATGTTTGTGTCGTCGTTAATTTTATTTTTTATTTATACCCAGATTTATTATCAATTTTTTGAAAGCCCCAAAATCATGCTTTTGAAAAGTAAAACTTTGAATGTAAAATTAAAATACGATCTTTTGCTTAAAGATATAGAAAATGCAGATAAAATTGTGAACGATATTAATCAAAGAGACCAAAACATGTATCGAACGCTTTTCGGACTTGATAAAATATCATATACGGCAGAAAGAACGAACATTGATCATCAGAAGGAATATTTAGTGTATAATGTAAATAAAACATTTGAAGGCCTTAATAAATTTCGGCGTAAAGTCTATATTCAGTCAAAATCATTTGATATAATTTCAAAGTATGCTGCAAATATGGAAAGAATGGCGCTTTGTATGCCTTCAATTCCACCAATTGACTTAAAAAAAGCAAGAGTCAGCGACAGTTTTGGCTGGCGTCCCGATCCTTTTACAGGTCTGCCGCGCCAACATAAAGGACTGGATTTTCCTGCTGCTGTGGGAACTCCTATTTATGCTTCGGGAGATGGAGTCGTTTCAAGAGTAACATATTCAAATTCTCGAGAAAGTTATGGCAATGTAATTGATATTAATCACGGTTTTGGTTATTTAACCCGTTATGCGCATTTGTCAAAAATACTTGTTCGAGAAGGAATGTCTGTTAAGCGCGGCGACATGATAGGTTTATGCGGTAATACAGGAAGATCAAAAGGACCTCATTTACATTACGAAGTAAGATATTACGGCGAGCCGCTAAATCCCAAAAAATTTTATATTGATGAATCCAAAGAAATCAGTTATGATAAAATTATAAACAGAACAAAATAATATGAACGAATGGAAATACGATGAACAATCGCTGACATATAAAAAAATTAAAAAAGCAAGACAAATATTACGAAACTGCATCGTGTATTTTGTTTCATCTATTGTGCTTTCGGCAATTTATTATGTGATCTTTGCCTTGACAGTCGATACGGCACAGGAAAAACAGTTCAAACAGGAATATGCATATCTTGAATTGGCGTACGACTCGTTGAGCAATAATCTTCTGAAAGCAAAATCTGTGCTTGAACATCTACAGCAAAAAGATATTATGATATATCGTTCGATATTCAAAACAAATCCGACAGAAACAAATCAAATATTTGAAACGGAAAATTTCAATATGATCAGCATAGTGGAAAATTACGACATTGTAAACATAACATCTGCCGCCGTAAATCAACTTGTGGCGCGCGTTTGGCAAAATAAAACAAAAATAGAACAGACAATATCAAAAATAAACAGCGACAAAACAAAATTCAGAAATATTCCGGCAATACAACCTGTTGAAAATAAAAACTTTAAATACAACAGCGTATCGGTAGGAATGAAAATACATCCATTCTATCGTATTCCCAAACTGCACACGGGTTTGGATTATACCGTTCCTGTAAATACAAAAGTTTTTGCAACCGCCGATGGTATTGTCGAAAAGATATTGGAAGATGCAGCAAAAGGAACAGCAATTTATATTGATCACGGAAATGGTTATACAACTGTTTACGCACATCTTGCCAAAGCGCTGGTTAACAAAGGAACAAAAGTCAAACGCGGTAAACTGATTGCATTGTCGGGCGATTCGGGCTTGTCAATTTTTCCGCATTTGCATTACGAAGTCTGGAAAAACGGCAAACTGATAAATCCTATAAACTGCTTCTTTGCCGAATTAAATCCTGCACAGTTGAAAGAAATGATATATGCATCATCAAACATAGGACAATCGCTTGATTAGTGAAAAAGAAAATCGCAGATAACTGAATTTCTGAAAACCAAATGATTGTTTTATGACTGACTGCATTACAAAAACAAGCCCCCGACAAAAGTATTCGTGTCGGGGGTTGTTATTTGCTGTAGCGAATGAGCCTGCGCCGTTTACCTTACAACATTTCTTGACTTCGACAATACGGCGCCCTAAACGTTTTTCCAACAATTTTGATTAAAAAGTTTGGCGATAGATTGGTGCTTTTGTGTGATTAGCATTGTTTTTGTTAGGCTTTCTTTGCTTTCCTGTAATTTAACTTTTACTGTCGTTATGGTCTTTGCAATGTCCAGAACCTTATCAACACTATTGATTTTATCTTTGTATCTTCCCGCTTTTATATTCCTTTTCAAGCCGTTTTATGCCCTTTTCGCGGTTTAAAGCATCTTTTTTTGTCCTGCCAATACAATTCTTCGATTTCATTTGCATCAGAACTAACGACAATTGTCTTCAAATGCTGAACTTTTCCGCATTTTTTTGCGACAACAAAACGGTGTTGCATATATTATAAAATAATGTAAATAGTTTATATCATACATATTATTATCTGTTTTGTTTATTCGCCCGCCGCCAAACGAGAGGATGCCCTATTGTTAAATATAAAATTTGTATAACCATATAATCACTCCAAAAACAAGAATAGTAGTTGCAAAAATCAAAAAAAATATCACATGAAAACCACGTTTTATCACAGATTGTTGTGGGTTTTTAAGATTATAATAAATTAGTATTCTATCGTTTACTTTATATTTTCTCTTTATTATACATGAAATAAAAGGAAAACTTTGCCATAAAAAATCTCCAAAAAATGTACGATTAGACATATATTCTACCGAATTTATATTATATTTATATGTAACTTTATATCGATAATGTGTAGTTGCAGTATTATCTGTTGACCAATTAATAACAGATTCAACCGTTGAATGTGTTATTATTGCTTCGTGCCGTATCCATTGTTTTGCTTGTTGTATTTTTATTATCAAATAAATGCACAAATAAATACACAATATTTCAACAAACATTAAAATTATTAATGCTACCTTAAATTCATTCATAAATATTTAATTTTCCTTTGATTGTATAAAATTCGGCTGTTTCTTTTAATTCTTGAATTAAACTGTTATCAAAATTAAAATTTTGTATAGTCCAGTTATCTTTTGCCTTATAAAAAATAAATGTAAATTTCAACGGTTGCACCTTATATTTTACCATATAACTATATAGAATTAAAGACTCGCCTATCCAACTTCCACCTATAAATTCATATCCACAATATTCGCCAAGAAAACTAACAGTTTCATATAATAATGTTTGCTTTTTACCCAATCCCAAAAATCCTGTCCTTTGTGTAATCCATACACTGTCTCCATTTATATCAATATTATTAACAGGGTTCAATGCCGCATAACTATACGGTGATAAACTATAGTATTTCTCGGTAAATCTGTCTATTACAAACCACTTGCCCAGAAAATCGTCATACATTCTCGCACTATAATCCCAATATCCTAAATCTCTTATCGTCTGCTTCTCTTTGCCACTGAAGCCCCAGCGGTTTGTAGAACTTGTCAAATTCGGATTTTCATGTTCTTTGCCGAATGGGTAAAAATCTTTTTGTTCTTTTATCTCACCGTTGCTGTTTACAATTACTCTTGTACTTCCCAAATGGTCTGTAATAAAATAGTTTATATCATACGCATTGTTTGTTTTGTTTATTCGCCCGCCGCCAAAGTTTGTGCTTTCGAGTGTTCTTACATTATTTTCATTTGTATAAACAAAGGTTCCGAGATAATCAAAGCCCTTGCCTGCGCTGTCTTTTACGCCTGCCTTTGTGCCATCGGCTATGTATGTGTACGTGGCTTTGGTCTGGCTGTTTTGCATTATTCGATAAGGCAAATTCAAAAGATTGTATTCCAGATTTATATTTCGTCTGCCGCATAAATCTTGATTGTTAAGGAGAGACTATTTATGAAAACATTACAATATCAGCATCGCATCGCCATAGGTGCCGAAGCCATATTTTTCTTTTATTGCTACGTTATATGCCTCACGGACAAAGTCATATCCTCCAAAAGCGCAAACCATCATGTACATTTTAGAAAGCGGCATCTGAAAGTTTGTAATCATTCTGTTCGGAATATGAATTTCGCATGGAGGAAAAATGAATTTATTTGTCCATCCATCGAAAGGAATCACTCTGCCTGTTGTTGTAACAGATGTTTCAAGAGTTCGTAAAACAGTTGTTCCGACAGCACAAACATGCTTCTCTTTATCTTTTGCCGAGTTGATGATTTGTGCCGTTTCTTCGCTTATTAGAATCTTTTCGGAATCTACTTTATGTTTCGACAAATCTTCAACTTCAATTACTCTGAAATTTCCCAATCCTACATGCAAAGTAATTTCTGCAAATTGTAATCCTTTTATTTCTAATCGTTTAAGTAATATATTGCTGAAATGTAAACCTGCCGTTGGAGCAGCAACCGCGCCTTCTTCTTTTGCAAAAACTGTTTGATAGCGTTCGTTATCTATTTTTTCTACTTTAGGACGAACCCAGTGCGGAAGCGGCGTTTCGCCGAGTTGAAAAAGCATTGTCTTAAATTTATCATGAGGCGTATCGCACAAAAAACGCAATGTTCGACCGCGGGATGTTGTATTATCAATAACTTCGGCAACAAGATCTTCATGTTCGCCAAAATACAATTTATTGCCTATACGGATTTTTCGCGCAGGGTCAACTAAAACGTCCCAAAGTTTTTGATCGGGATTGAGTTCGCGCAAAAGAAACACTTCTATTTCTGCTTTTGTCTTTTCTTTTTTTCCGTACAAACGAGCGGGAAAAACCTTTGTATTGTTGATTACCATTACATCTCCGCTATCGAAATATTTTACCAAATCTTTAAATACTTTATGCTCTATTTTTCCTTTTTTTCTGTCAATAACCATTAATCGACATTCATCGCGCTCCTGTGATGGATATTTAGCAACAAGTTCCGGCGGAAGCCTAAAATTAAACTGATTTAATTTCATCTTTATAGATTTTATTAATTAATTGATTTTATTCTTATTTTAAACGATTATTATAAAAAATTATTTATAATCAATGCCTTTTATACGAGCATAAACTCATTTTGTTTCATTATTTTTGAAAAAAAACTCCAAATCATTAATATTAAGACTATTATGTAATAAAAAATTTCCACTTCGGGTACGGCATAAATTTGTAAGATGCGCTCCGCTTTGCATTTCAAAACCCAAATCGCGAGCAATCGAACGAATGTAAGTGCCTTTGCTGCAAACAATTCTCAAAACTATATCAGGCAAATCAAATTTAATAATTTCTATTTCTCTTATATTAATGGTTGATGATTTTATTTCAACATTTTCGCCTTTGCGGGCAAACTCGTAGGCGCGAGTGCCATTTATCATTTTTGCAGAGAAAAGTGGAGGAACCTGCTCTATTGTTCCTGTGAATTTTTGCAAGGCAATTTCGAGAGATTCGCGAGTTATATGTTCGTATTGAAAAATCGCATCTATGGGTTTTTCGAGGTCGATACAAGGCGTTGTCGCTCCAAAACGAATATCTGCAATATATTCTTTTTCGCCTGATTGAATTTCTTCGGCTTGTTTTGTGGCTTTGCCAATGCAAACCACAAGTACGCCCGTAGCAAGCGGGTCAAGAGTTCCTGCATGTCCCGCCTTTATTTTTTTGATATTATGCTGATAACGCAGAATGCTTCGTACTTTCCGAACAACATCCGAAGATGTCCATTTGTAAGGTTTGTCAACCGAAAAAACCAAACCTTCTTTTAATTTTTCTTCAAAATCATTCATCAATTATACTTGATATTAATTCGTCTCTTCTCAACAAGCAAAATTTATGCGGCAGTGGAATAAAAATTTTGAGAAAAAAACAGGCGAAAAATAATTTGTAAATATTTTGCCTTCAGTTTTTTCATCATCCTTTTTAAATATTCTTATTCATAAATCATTAAAAATAAACATACTGACAGTAAGCAAAACTGTTAATTTAATTTCAAAACTTCAACACTGCTTTTTATTCGTGGTTTACCTGTTGAATTGTATAAAATATAGAAATACAATCCGGGTTCAACCTGTTGTCCTTTCATATTTCGTCCATCCCAACCCAAATCCTGTTCTTCTTTAGTTTTTGTTTCATAAATAATAACTCCGTAACGATTAAATATTTGAACTTTAAATCCGGGATACAGATAATCGTTTATTCCGTCTTTATTAAATGGTGAGAATGCCGTAATTTCTGGCGGATAGTATATTACATATAAATCTAAACTTACAATGCTGTCGCAACCAAATTCTGTTTCAAAATCAGTAACATGAATTCCCGGTGTGTTATATTTTGCGCTTCCTACATAAGACCATTCATCTTCGTAAATTGTATCGACAATAAACAGGTTATATGAAGGATTTACCGTTAACTGCAAATTGATGATACTGTCGCAACCTTTTATTGTAAATAGATTTAGTGTGTAAGTTGAAATTCCTGTTACCGACGGAGTAACATCAAATCCATTTAGGTTATAACTGTCATCTAAACAAATTGCTGCCTGTATTGTGTATTCATAAACAGGATTAACTCGCAAATATACGGTCGTTATACTGTCGCAGCCGTATTGTGTTTTATCATTACTTACTAAGACAAAATCTCCTTCCTGATTCATTATTATATTGAAATTATATCTATTGTAAGTATCGTACTGACATATTGTATCTCTTATTTCTACATTAAGATATACAGGATGAACGGTAAGATGCAGGGTTACAATACTGTCGCAGTCGTTTACTGTTTTTAAATGTTGTGATGGAGTAATGATTCCCGCTTCGGAAGGGATTATGTTAAAATTATATTTATTATATCGCTCATATTGACAAATTTCATCGTAAATAGTATCATTATATACTTGATTAACTGTCAATCTCAATCTAACAATGCTGTCGCAACCGCCAAGTACTGTATATAAAGTTGTGTCAATATTGACTGTTCCAGATGCAGTTGGTGTTGTATCCAAGAAATTATAAATTGGATTATCATAATCCTCGCCCAAACATATTGTATCCATTATCAATATATTGTAAACAGGCAAAACAGTCAATTCTAATCGTATTATGCTGTCGCAACCGCCGAGTACTGTATATAAAGTTGTGTCAATATTGACTGTGCCGGGCGCGGCTGGTGTTGTATCCAAAAAATTATAAGTTGGATTATCATAATGGTCGCCGAAACATATTGTATCTATTATCAACGTATCATAAACAGGTAAGACTGTCAATCTCAATCGAACAATACTGTCGCAACCGCCGAGTACTGTGTATAAAGTTGTGTCAATATTGACTGTTCCAGATGCAGTTGGTATTGTGTCCAATAAATGATAAAATGGATTAATATATGTATCGCCCAAACATATTGTATCTATTATCAACGTATCATAAACAGGCAACACTGTCAATCTCAATCGAACAATGCTGTCGCAACCGCCGAGTACTGTGTACAAAGTTGTGTCAATATTGACTGTGCCGGGTGCAGTTGGCGTTGTATTCAGAAAACCGTATGTCAAATTCTGATAATTATCGCCGAAACATATTGTATCAGTTATAGTAATATCATAACTCGGCAACACAGTCAATCTTAATCTTATTATACTGTCGCATGAATAAGAGCCGACAGGTGTCGTTTGAAGTGTTGTATCAATATTGATTGTGCCGGGTGCGGTTGGTGTCATATTCAAAAACGTGTATGTTAAATTGGAATAACTGCCACCGAAACATATTGTATCTGTTATCAACGTATCATAAACGGGATAAACATGTAACAATAAATACCTTTTATGACAATTCACCGTATCATGATTGATGATTACAGTATCGCCTGATGCGGTTACATCCACTATATTAAAACCATAGTTATTATAAGGTTGATGTTGACAAATTGTATCTTTAACTGTATCAATCCATAAAAGATTAACTTCTAAAAGTAAAATTGTTATGCTGTCGCAGCCGTATTTTGTTGTATCGTTATGTTTTAACTCAAATGTACCTGACTGATTTATCAGTGTGTCAAAATTATTTTCCTGATAACGGTCGCCGAGTTTTATACATACAGTATCGTAAATTGTGTCGTTATATACAGGGTGAACCTGTAATATTATTCTTGTTGTGCTGTCGCAGCCATTTGCTGTTGTGTCGTAATGATATAATTCAGATTGACCGGATATGTTTATTGTTGTGTCGAAATTATATTTATTATATTTATCATACTGGCATATTGTATCGTAAATTGTATCATTATACACAGGATGAACCGTCAAAACTAAAGTTGTTATGCTGTCGCAGCCGTTTATTGCCGTAAGACTGTCGGGTTCTGTTACTATTCCCGCATTACTTATTGATATACCACTAAATCCATGTCCGGAATAAGGAAGGTCAGACTGACAAACTGTATCGTAAATTGTGTCGTTGTATAAGAAATTAACTTCTAAAAATAAAGTTGTTATGCTGTCGCAGCCGTATTTTGTTGTATCGTTATGTATTAATTCAAATGTGCCTGACTGATTTATCAGTGTATCAAAATTATTTTCCTGATAACGGTCGCCTTGCAGTATGCATATTGCATCATAAATCGTATTGTTATATACAGGATGAACGGTAAGATGCAGGGTTACAATACTGTCGCAGCCGTTTACAGATGGATAAGATTGTGACGGAGGAATGATGATTCCCGTATCGACAGGCGTTACATCAAAATTAAATTTATTATAAGTTTCATTTAAACAAATGTCAGCATAAATTGTATCGTTATATACAGGGTAAGCATACAAAAGTAAGACTGTTACATGACAAGTAGCCGTATCATATTTTACGAATGGGATTTCACTTCCTGCGGTTGTTACCACACCTATGTTAAAACCATTTTTATTATAAATATCGTATTGGCAAACTGTATCGTAAATTACAGTATCCTTTATGGGAGTTACAGTAAGTTTTACTGTTGTTATGCTGTCGCAGCCATGTACTGTTGTAAGGCTGTCGGTTAATATAGTTAATCCGGAAGTATAGATTATTGTGTCAAAACCATATCCGGTATAGTGCTGCTCAAAAAAACAAATTGTATCGTAAATCGTATCGTTATATAAAGGATAAGCGATAAGATATAATGTTGTTATGCTGTCGCAACCGTATTGTGTCGTATCATTATGAATTAATTCAAATGAGCCAAACTGATTTATTAGCGTGTCAAAATTATTTTCTTGATAACGATCTCCCGCCCTTATACATACTGTATCGTAAATTGTATCATTATACACAGGGTAAACATACAAAAGTAAGACTGTTACATGACAGGTAGCCGTATCATATTTTACGAATGGGATCTCACTTCCTGCGGTTGTTACCACACCTATGTTAAAACCATTTTTATTATAAATATCGTACTGACAGACTGTATCGTGAATTGTAGTATCATGTATGGGAGTAACAGTAAGTTTTACTGTTGTTATGCTGTCGCAGCCATGTACTGTTGTAAGGCTGTCGGTTAATATAGTTAATCCGGGATTATAGATTATTGTGTCAAAACCATATCCGGTATAGTGCTGCTCAAAAAAACAAATTGTATCGTAAACTGTATCGTTATATACGGGATGAACTGTCAATATTAAAGTTACTATGCTGTCGCAAGCGTTCACTGTAGTAAGACTGTCGGTTATTGTGTTTGTTCCCGGATTTGTTATTGATATACCGGTAAATCCATGTCCGCTATAAAGCAGTGCTGACTGGCAGGCTGTATCGTAAACTGTATCGTTATATACAGGATGAACTGTCAAATTTAAGGTTATTATGCTGTCGCAACCGTTTGTTGCCGGAACAGTGTCTATTAATGTTATTGTGTCAGGTTCATTTATTGGTATATTTGTAAATCCATGTATGCTGTAAGGATTGTCGGACTGACAGACAACTTCGTTAAATACAGTATGATATATGGGTTTCACTGTCAAAATTAAGGTTACTGTGCTGTCGCAACCCTGTATTGTTTGATAGTTATGAACTATAACAGTATCACCAGCGCCGGTGATTGTTACCGTATCAAATCCCGGTTCTGCGGGCTGTTCATTTTCGCATATTGTTCCGTAAACCGTATCATTATATACGGGATGAACTGTTAAAATTAAGGTTACGATGCTGTCGCAAGTGTTCACTGTCGTAAGACTGTCGGTTATTGTGTTTGTTCCCGGATTTGTTATTGATATACCGATAAATCCATGTCCGCTATAAGGAACTTCTGACTGGCAGATTGTATCGTAAACTGTATCGTTATATACAGGATGAACTGTCAATACTAACGTTATTATGCTGTCGCAACCGTTTGTTGCCGGAACAGTGTCTATTAATGTTATTGTGTCAGGTTCATTTATTGATATATTTGTAAATCCATGTATGCTGTAAGGATTGTCGGACTGACAGACAACTTCGTCAAATACAGTATTATATATGGGTTTAACTGTCAAAATTAAGGTTACTGTGCTGTCGCAACCCTGTATTGTTTGATAGTTATGAACTATAACAGTATCACCAGCGCCGGTGATTGTTACCGTATCAAATCCTGGTTCTGCGGGCTGTTCATTTTCGCATATTGTTCCGTAAACCGTATCATTATATACGGGATGAACTGTCAATATTAAAGTTACTATGCTGTCGCAGGCATTCACTGTCGTAAGACTGTCGGTTATTGTGTTTGTTCCCGGATTTGTTATTGATATACCAGTAAATCCATGTTTGCTATAAGGAGCTTCGGACTGGCAAATTGTATCATAAACTGTATCGTTATATACAGGATGAACTGTCAAATTTAAGGTTATTATGCTGTCGCAACCGTTTGTGGTTTTATAATTGTGAACTATATTAAAAGTACCCGATTGATTTATTGTTGTGTCAAAACCATTATCATTATAATTTTGATATTGGCAAATTTCGTCAAAAATTTCGATGTTGTACACAGGATGAACCGTCAAATATACTCTTATCGAACTGTCGCAACCGTATTCTATTGGTTCATTGCGGTAAAATTCAAATGTTCCCGAATTGTCAATTAATTCATAAAAACCATATTTATCATAATAAGGACCTTCGTTTATGCACATTGTATCGTAAACAGTATCTCTGTATGCAGGATGAACCGTCAAAGCTAAAGTTATTATGCTGTCGCAGCCGTATATTGTTGTATCGGTGCGTTTTATTTCGTAATATCCGGGAGTATTTATTGTTGTGTCAAAACCATTATCATTATAATTTTGATATTGGCAAATTTCGGCAGGAATTAGTTCATTAACGGTGGGATAAACAAGTATATGCCGTATTATAATACTGTCGCAGCCGTGTATTGTGGACAAGGTATCAGGAATAAAAAAATCGATAATGGCACCATCCGATTGAATAATATAATCTCCCAGTAAGAGTTCAGGCGATACAGGAGGCGAATCAGCATCTCCTACACAGCTTTTTTCCGTTACAGTATCCAAATATGTAGGATGCACGGTCAAATTTAAGGTTATTATGCTGTCGCAGCCATCGCTTGCCGTCAGAGTGTCATAATATACAGGAATACCTGCCGAAGGATTTGTTATATAAAAGCCATTTGCGTCATATATGTCGCCCTGACATATTTCATCGTTTATAACAGTATGATGTTCACAATCATCATCTTGAATAATACCAAGACTGTCGTTTTCATATTCCGAAACAAAGTTTATTAAAGTTTCATTTAATACAGAACTTTGTTCAATATCAGAAGCTATGTTTTGGAAAATTTTCATAAATGTTACTTCAAGCGCATTTCCTTGCACCGACAGTGACTGGGCATGAAGCTTCGCATCTAATGCAAGCAGTGACAGCAAAATGGATAATATGTATAAAAACCTTTTCATTTCATTAATTATATTCTATTCATTGAATAAAAATAAAATACTCTTATAATTTTATAATTATAACTTACATATAATGAATATCTGGAATGTATGCCTAAAATAACTGCAACAAACTACAAATAAATAACTTATTTCATTCAGGATAATATAATATCAGTCATTAATTCAATTTACATTTTCAGGTATTATCACAAATATTCATGTTATATATTTATTTTCAATAAATTTTTCTACCAGCAACGGTAAATACGATTGTATGCGCTGTATGAGCCATCCTTATTTCGTATTAATCCATGTTTAGGTTTAGTAATGCGTATTGATAATGCTATTTCGTGCGTTGAGCCGAACTTTCGTGCATCGTTTGTATGATAATCATACGAATATCCTACACGAAAGATATCAAATTTGAATCCTGCTAAAAAACATATAGCATTATCTATGCGGTAAACTACTCCTCCCCAAACGTTATCGTTGAAAAAAGCCGTTGCTCCAAATTCCAAAAGATGTTCATTGTTTCCATATACATAGGTTCCTGTAGGAGATAAATCAACAGCATCGCTTACAGGAAATCTGTAAAATCCATAAGCATAATATTGGGTGCCGTTTATAAAAGTTGTAAGTCTTTCAAACTTTCGCCCTAAATTTGTAACGGAAGCTCCAAGAGCAAACCGTTCTGTTGTAAATTCCAAACCGAAATCAATTCCGAGCGATGTTCTGGCTTCTTTTTCAAATCCTTTTTCGGGATCAGGCTCAGTAACAACAGTATGTTTATTCGGATTGTTTGCGCGATTTATTACATCAACACCCAAGCCGAATGATAATTGCGACTCTTCGGTAATGTTTATTCTGTACGAATAAAGTACTTTTCCAATAATGCTGGTACGTGCAGGACCTTCCATATCGTAAGCAATGCTTAATCCTATTCCTGAACTGAATTCATTAATAGATGTATGCACATTAAGCATTGTCGTTTTCGGCGCATTTTTGAAACCTACCCATTGGTTTCTATGCACCATAAAAATATCCCATGCATCATTGTTTCCGACAGATGCAGGATTATGATTGATTCTTGAATACCACTGTTGTGTTATAAGAGGATTTTCCTGTGAATACAAATGATTAAATCCGCCAACAAACATTACAACTAACCATATAATTTTTTTCATAACAAACAAATTAATTTATAAAGGTAATACTTTTTTTTAATTTCATCTTTTTAATACTTCAACTGTACTTTTTAATCTCGGTTTACCATTTGAATTATATAATACATAAAAATATAATCCCGGCTCAACTTCATGTCCTTTACTATTTCGTCCATCCCAGCCCAGGGCTTGTTCTTCCGGAGTACGTGTTTCGTAAATAAGCGCCCCATAACGATTGAAAATTTGAATTTTAAATCCCGACATGAAATAATCATTAGTTCCATCTTTGTTACCCGGAGTAAATGCTGTTTCAGTAGGATAATATATTACATTAAGATTTAATGTTATGATACTGTCGCAGCCTTCAATTGTTTGCAAATTTGAAATATGCAAACCGGGCGTGTTGTATTGATAATTTCCAATATTATAAAATTCATCTTCATAAATTGTTCCAGACAGATATTCATTGTAAACAGGGTTAACTGTTAAATATAACGTAATGATACTGTCGCAATTACATTCTGTAGTTTTAAAATTATGTTGATAGAAATAGGTTCCAGGCACGGATATTAAAAGTTCGAATCCATTAGCGTCATAATTTTCACCTGAACAAATATTGTCATTTATGGTTATATCATAGGTAGGATAGACTTTAAGATTTAAATATATTGTGCTGTCGCAACCATTTGCACGCGACCAATTTTGTACAGACTGAATAAATCCTACCTGTGTAGCATTTATGTCAAATCCGTATTTGGTATATTGTTCTCCCAGACATATAGAATCTACTATTACCGTATCAAATGGAAGCAGGATAGTCAACTCAAATCGAACAATACTGTCGCAACCGCCTATTACAGTGTACATTGTTGTATCGCGAATAATCGGATTAGGACTAATTGGCGTTGTATCCAAAAACGGATATGTTGAATTTGTATAACTATCGCCTAAACAGATTGTATCTGTTATCAGCGTGTCATATACAGGTAAAACAGCCAATTCCAATCGTATTATACTGTCGCAGTAGTTGACTGTCGTAAGCGTATCAATTAATATTTGTGTACCCACAGTACTTATATCTATACCGGTGAAACCGTATGTATCATAAGTTATATTCGACTGACATACAGTATCGTAAACCAATGTGTCATATACAGGATTAACAGTAATAGTTAATATTACTATACTGTCGCAGTGGTTTACTGTCGTAAGAGTATCAATTAATATTTGTGTTCCCTCATTACTTATATCTATACCGGTAAAACCGTATGTATCATAAGTTATATTCGATTGACATACAGTATCGTAAACCAATGTGTCATATACAGGATTAACAGTCAATTCCAATCGTATTATACTGTCGCAGTAGTTTACTGTCGTAAGAGTATCAATTAATATTTGTGTCCCCACATTACTTATATCTATACCGGTAAAACCGTATGTATCATAAGTTATATTCGACTGACATACAGTATCGTAAACCAATGTATCATATACAGGATTAACAGTCAATTCCAATCGTATTATACTGTCGCAGTGGTTTACTGTCGTAAGCGTATCGATTAATATTTGTGTTCCCTCATTACTTATATCTATACCGGTAAAACCGTATGTATCATAAGTTATGTTCGACTGACATACAGTATCGTAAACTAATGTGTCATATACAGGATTAACAGTAAGAGTTAATATTATTATACTGTCGCAGTAGTTTACTGTCGTAAGCGTATCGATTAATATTTGTGTTCCCTCATTACTTATATCTATACCGGTAAAACCGTATGTATCATAAGTTATATTCGACTGACATACAGTATCGTACACTAATGTGTCATAACTCGGCAAAACTGTCAATTCTAATCGAATTATGCTGTCGCAACCATGTAAGGTTTTAAGAAAAACACTGTCAATCAATAAATTTGCTATGTCGGGTATAGTATCGTAAACAGGCGTGCCTGTTTTTGGGTATATATACTGTTCTCCTAAACATATTGTATCTTTTATGGTTACGCGTTGAGATGCAGCTATAGTGAATGTAGAAGATACTGAATCCCAAGTTCCTTCTAGTCCCAATGCCATAAGTTTTACTTTATGCGGACCTTCCGATAATGTTGTATCCCATATCAACTGATCTTCCGCCCAGGTAATTTCATTTTCATCAATATACCATTTAAGGTATCCGGGAACGGTATCATTAGCATAACGCACAAGAGCGCTGAAATGTGCTGTACTATCATCGCAGAAAGTGCGTCCATCCAAATCTTGATGATGGAGAGAGTCGATTGTTAGTTGATTTTTATAGTAAAAAGCCAAATCTAATTTACGCGCCGCTGCTCCCGACAAATAATAATACGATTCATAGTTTCCAAAACCATAACATAATACGGTAAGTCCCCATGGATTTCTAAATAAATAAGAATCATTGCTGTTATTAGTCAGTTTAATAGCATAAAATGAATAGCCCGAAGGATGATCGTACCATGTTCCGCCTGATAAAGGAGCAGGACTTCCCGTGTTTACTGTCACTCTGGTATCATTTTTATATAATGTAAGAACTGTTACTAAAGCGTAATGTTCGGTTATTGCAGTTGTTCCATTTGGAATAAACGGGGCTATGCGCGTACTGTCAATAGACTGCTCAATAGGCGGAAGCCAGGTCATTGCAGGGTCGCCTTTTGTATCAGTTTGAATCAGGTCATCCTGGTCGCCGGGCGGACGCGTTTCATCTCTTCCCACCAAATATGTGGTAACGACTACGGGTTTGTCTGCCTCTATAAATGTTCCCTTTTGGCTTACTAATGATTCAATCTCCATAAATTGACCTTTATTTATAATATAATAAGGAGCCGTAACGCCATAAAATTTCTTATTGTGAGCAGAAGCATTATCTTCTTTAATAGAACCTCCATAATACGTAATAGTTGTGTTATTTTGAGATGCCAAAACTCTTGTGCGTACAAATCCTCTGTGCGTAACAGGAACCATGAATTTTGTTCCCCAGGTATTTACAGGCAGTAATTGTTGAAAAAGACAGTCGGCTCCATTATTCAGTCCTTCATTAATAAAAGTTCCTCCGTTTGTTGTAAAGTATGCAACAGGTTTGGTTGCAGTTATATGCATGCCTGTGCTGTCTGTACTCCTGAACCGTCCAATACCAGTAGTATTAGGCCAACGATGAAATGCATATCCTTTTTGCAGATTGTTGGCTACCATAACTCCGTTTTCAAAAATATCCGTACTATCCTGCGTTACAACTACTGTATAGCCATCATGCCATGAACTCGCTGCTTTATACGACATGTGATAATAATCCATTCCAAGACAGCCCACAGGGAAGAGATTGGTTGCATCTGTTGTTATATTTGCTTGATTCATTGCAAAAACGTATATAGGAGTTGTGGATGTTATACGCAATGATTTTTTGTTTGCCGCACTCGTAGCCGCACCGGGTGTAAAAACCCTGTTTTTTTGAGTACTATTAAAAGGAATAGTAAGAATATTTCCTGCAAGGATATTATATGTTTCCGTAACATTACCATCGAAATAAAAAAGCGTAACTGTAGCAGTTTGTTCGGCAACAATTCTAAGCTGCAGGTTTATAGCGCCATAAGTATATGTCCGATTTTGTCCGTACGATAACCAAAACTCAGTGCCTTGTGTTGACAACTGTGCGCTTGTTTTTTCGGGGAAAAGAGAAAAACTTATTATAAATGCCAAAATGTATAAACTGACTTTCATTTATTTTTTTTGCGCAAAGTTAATGGTTTTATCATACATAAGGATACATTCTGCAAAAAAACATGCATTTTTTTTATATTTTTTGTATAAATTAAAGAAAAAAATGACAGGAATAGAGGCAAAATCAAGAAATTATTTGTTGTCTAACAGTCTAAAAATTAATATATTATAAGTCAAGATTAATGTTGAAATAACGTAAGTGGTACAAACAGGTAAAATGATTATAATTTTTAACACTTTTTCGTTTTTTTAATGTGAAATTTTGGTTTTTTTTATCTTTAAATCCAAATTTTTCGAGGAAAAAATCGAAATAATTTTCAAAAATACGAGTAAAAATGGCTGACCAAAATTCAAAATTATATTATTTTTTCATCATACCAATAATTCAACCATATTCATAAAAAACAATAAATCGAAAATAGCAAGGTGAAACTTTGCAAATTGTGTTAATAAATTTTTTACATTTGCATAAATATTATCATGAAAATATCGGTGAAAAATAGGTTTTTGATTAATTGTGCTTGGCATGTTATAAGAAGGCATTATAAATTTATAATTTTGTTTTTGTTGTTATTATGGTTTTATTTTTGCATTCCCGAAAATTTATTCGATAATGTTTATTCAACAACAATCAGCGACGAAAACGGCAAACTGCTCGGTGCAAAAGTTGCTTCCGATGGTCAATGGCGATTCCCCGAAATCGACAGCATACCTCAAAAATATGAAATTGCTCTTATCGAATTTGAAGACAAACGATTTTATAATCATACAGGTTTTGATATTCTTTCGACAGGACGCGCTTTTATGCACAATCTGAAACATGGAAAAATACGCGAAGGCGGCAGTACCATTACAATGCAAGTCGTTCGTCTTGCACGAAACGGCAAAAGCCGTACAGTTAAAGAAAAGTTGATAGAAACGATTATGGCTATGCGGTTAGAATTGAAATATACAAAAAAGGAAATTCTTGCCATGTATGCATCACATGCGCCGTTTGGAGGAAATGTTGTAGGCATCGAGGCTGCGGCATGGAGATATTTTGGACGTTCGGCGCATGATCTGTCGTGGGCTGAAGCAGCCATGCTTGCCGTACTGCCTAATTCGCCATCGCTGATACACATATCAAAAAATAGAGAACAACTACTGCAAAAACGTAATAATCTTTTAGAAAAATTATATAAACGAAATTATTTATCAGAAGAAGATTTACGTCTGGCAAAAGCCGAAAATATTCCCGAAGAACCTTTGCCCATACCAATGGAAGCAATGCATTTGTTTGATGCAATAGCAAAAAAACATGAAGGTAAAAAAATCACAACTACCATAAATATGGAATACCAAAGCAAGGCAAGGGGAATTTTGAACCGTTATGCAGCTGAATACAGGGCAAACAGCGTAAACAATGCAGCCGCAATAATAATAGATGTGCGAAATAATACAGTATCGGCTTATGTGGGCAATGTCGGCGATATAAGTAAAAATGAAAGTGGCGAACATGTTGACATAATAACCGCGCAGCGAAGTTCGGGAAGTATTCTCAAACCTTTTCTTTTTGCTGCAATGCTCGACGAAGGCTCATTGCTGCCCGACATGCTCATAGCGGATGTTCCAATACATATTTCCGGATTTTCGCCGCAAAACTACAATAAAACCTTCGATGGAGCGGTATCTGCTCACAGAGCGCTGGAACGTTCGCTGAACGTGCCTTCGGTGAGAATGTTGCATAATTATAATATCGAAAAATTCCATTATTTGTTGCGTCAACTTGGAATAACTACGTTAAAAAAACCTGCAAGCCATTACGGATTATCGCTAATACTCGGCGGCGCCGAAGTCAGTCTTTGGGATATTACCAATATTTATGCATATTTTGCTCGAACATTAAATAATTTCAGAAAAAACAACGGCAAATACAATTCTGCGGATAAGCAAAAAGCCGAATTTACAGTGAACAACAAACAGGAAAAAAACATGCTGCAAAACACCGAAATAATAAGCGCAGCCGCAATTTGGCAAACATTAAATTCATTATCCGATTTGAATCGTCCCGAAGAAGAATCATCGTGGAAATCATTTTCATCAAGCCAAAAAATTGCATGGAAAACAGGAACAAGTTTCGGTAATCGCGATGCATGGGCTATTGGCGTTACGCCCGATTTTGCAGTTGGCGTCTGGGTTGGAAATGCAAGCGGCGAAGGACGTCATTTGCTTACAGGCGTAAATTATGCCGCTCCAATATTATTTGAACTGTTCGATATTTTACCAAAATCAAAACAATGGTTTGAACAGCCATACGACGAGATGACAAAAATGGCAGTATGCAGCAAAAGCGGACATTTGGCATCGAATATATGCGAAAACGTTGACAGCGTTTGGCTGGTAAATGCCGCTCAAATATCGCCGATATGTCCTTATCATAAACTTGTGCATTTGAACAAAGACGAAACATATCGCGTAAATTCGAACTGCATTGCTTTAAGCGAAATTGTAAGCAAGTCGTGGTTTGTGCTGCCGCCCGTGCAGGAATGGTATTACAAAATAAAACATCATGATTACCGTCAGTTGCCGCCGTTCATGTCGGGTTGCGAAAATGAAGAATTTTCTCCCGTTGATTTGATTTATCCTGCGCCTGACAGCGAAATTGTAATTACAAAACAAATAGATGGAAGTGTTGGAAATATTGTGTTTCAGGCTGTGCATACAAATCCGGATGCAAGTATTTTTTGGCATATTGATAATGAATACAAGGGAACGACAAAGATTTATCATCAACTTGCCGTGAAACCAAGCGCAGGCGAACACTGGCTTATTCTGGTTGATGATGCAGGAAATACAAAACGAATTAAA
This sequence comes from Prevotellaceae bacterium, assembly GCA_031269545.1. GTDB lineage: Bacteria > Bacteroidota > Bacteroidia > Bacteroidales > UBA932 > JAIRKV01. Next base: position 9,111 of record JAISYZ010000043.1, on the reverse strand, counting down.
TTCTTCGTGAAAGATATTGAGTAAACAGCATTAATGTAAATTACTCATTAAAAAAAGAATTAACCTTAAATTTTAAAAATTTAGTTGGTATTTATTGGTAATTTTGTATTTTTGCTGTCCGTTTACAATGAAATGACAGAAGCAGTTATAAAAAAAACATGGATGGTAATCGTCAATCCCAAAGCCGGAACCCAAAAAGGGTTAACCGACTGGCCTGTTATTTCAAATCAAATGTACCGTAGCGGACTTGCGTTTACCTGTGTTTTTACCGAAAAAAAATATCATGCCGTAGAACTCACCGTAAAAGCAATAAACGATGGATTTCGCAAAATTGTCGCCATAGGCGGCGATGGGACAGTAAATGAAATTGTCAATGGAATTTTTATTCAAAAAAAAGCGCCTACAACCGAAATATCTCTCGCCGTTATTGCTGTCGGCACAGGTAACGACTGGGTGCGAATGCTCGGAATTCCGAAAACATATCAGGAAGCAATAAGAGCAATTGTGCTGGAACGAACTGTTTTGCAGGATGTCGGATTAATATCGTTTTACGAAACCAGAGTGAAGCATCAACGTTATATGGCAAATGTTGCAGGAATGGGCTATGATGCTGCGGTAAATCGCGTTTTCAACCGGCTCAAGGATGAAGGACGAAACGGCAAATGGCTTTATATCATAAGCGTAGCAAGAACATTTTTGGGATATAGAAGTAAAAAATTTAACATCATTGTCGATGGAAAAACAATTCTTAACAACGTGGATGTTTTCAGCGCAAACGTAGGCATAGGAAAATACAACGGAGGAGGAATGTTGCAACTTCCTCAAGCCGAAATTGACGATGGGCTGTTTGACATAACTGTTATAAAAAAAATGAATAAATTCAAGATTATCAGACACTTTAAAAAACTTTTTGATGGAAAAATTTATAAATTATCTAACGTTTTGCCTTTGCAGGGCAAGCGAATAGAAATAAGGTCAAAGCCCGAAAGTCCTGTTGAGATTGACGGCGAAGCGCTTGGATACTGTCCGTTTGTATTTGAACTTATTCCACAAAGCATAAATGTTGTTGTAGGCGAAAATTATAAAAAATAATTCAAATATTTTATACAGTCAAAAAAATATATTAAAATTGCACTTTAATTTAGTTAATAAAATATAAAAATAAACAAAAAACGACACTATTGTTATAGCAATGAAATCAATAAAAACCTTTCGAAACTCTAAGGACGAGCTGTATTCTAACGAAAGCAAAAAAAACAAAAAACCTAATCTTTCACACAAAGGAAATTCGCAGAAAAAACGCTTTATCGAAGAATTTAATGATGAAGATGATATGGATTTTGACTACAAAGAACGCGAGTCGATTGAAGATTATTTTGATGACGATGATGACGGATTTTAGCAGAATCGACTGACGATTGAGTAATTTCTTCAGTATTTGACTGTCTGTTTTTCTCGCAATTAGCAGACAAAGTGTTTATATTTTAAATAAAATTTGCCTTTTAAGTAACGGCTGTGATTTTATAAAAAAAACGCCGAAAATATCCGGCGTTTTTCTTTTAGAAATTAAATTATTACACGGTTGCCATGTATTGAATCAACTCAACAACTTTGTTTGAGTAACCCCATTCATTGTCGTACCATGCAACAAGTTTCACGAAATTTCCGTTAAGAGCAATTCCTGCTTTAACATCAAATACTGATGTGCGCGATTCGCCGACAAAATCAGACGAAACAACTTCATCTTCGGTATAACCTAATATTCCTTTAAGTTCTCCATCGGCGGCATCTTTCACGGTTGCACAGATTTCGGCGTATGTTGCCGATTTTTCCAGACGGCAAGTAAGGTCAACAACCGAAACATCCAAAGTTGGAACGCGAAGTGACATTCCTGTTAGTTTGCCGTTCAGCGAAGGAATTACTTTTCCTACCGCTTTTGCTGCACCTGTCGATGAAGGTATAATATTTCCCGAAGCAGCGCGTCCGCCGCGCCAGTCTTTCAATGAAACTCCGTCAACGGTTTTTTGTGTTGCCGTTGTAGCGTGAACAGTTGTCATTAAACCTTCGATAATTCCGAATTTGTCGTTAATAACTTTTGCCAAAGGCGCTAAACAGTTTGTAGTACACGAAGCATTTGATACGATTGTTTGTCCTTTGTATTCCTTGTGGTTTACGCCCAGAACAAACATCGGAGTGTCATCTTTCGGAGGCGCTGACATAACAACCCGCTTTGCACCTGCAGCAATGTGCGCTTCGGCTTTTTCTTTCGTCAAAAACAAACCTGCTGATTCTACAACATATTCTGCGCCTACTTCGTTCCATTTCAAGTTTGCAGGATCTTTTTCGGCGGTTACTCGAATAGCATGTCCGTTTACGACAAGTTTACCGTCTTTTGCTTCAACCGTTCCGTTGAATTTTCCATGTACAGTATCGTATTTCAACATGTAAACCATGTAATCAACATCAATAAGGTCGTTAATTCCGACAACTTCGATGTCGCTTTTCGTCAAGGCAGCGCGGAAAACCAAGCGTCCTATTCTGCCAAATCCGTTAATACCAATTTTAATTTTTGCCATATCTTTTTATGTATTAATTAGTTAATTTCTTTTTCGTTAAATAGAGTTTGCAAAGATATAAATAATTGATGATTAATAATTAAGAAAAGATATTTTTTTTACATTATTTATGAATTTGTAATTATTGCTTATACATTGTTTTTGCTGACAACGACTGGTTTTAGCATTTTTCATTTCATAAAAAATTAATATGGCTTTGAGAAATTAATAAAAAATAGTAATTTTTCCTATGAATTTTGTAAAACATTTTTATTCGTTTGTGTGTAATTTAGGATTTTATGCTAACTTTGCAGGATAATATTGTAAATTAAAAATATTCTATGGCAACAGGTAGAACAGTAAGTGCAAGTTTTTTAACAAACAGGGACAAGCAAATAATTGAACTTTGTGATAAAATTGCACATGCAATAATGAATTTAATTCCTAACGATACATACAAAAGAAGATTCCAAGATGAGTTTGGAAAAATCAGTTTGACTCGAGATGCAGGTGCAGGACGAGGCGCTGGCAAATTACAACGTGATGCTCTTTGTACTCGCGACGTACAAGGCAAAGCGCCGTTTTCAAATCGAAACTTGCGATGGCATCCACTTGTTATTGCAAGTAATCCAACTCCTTATGCAAAAACTATTGAAAGGATTGAAATTGAAGGCGATGGTGAACAACAAACACTCATTTTTGTTGTAAAAGAAAATGGCGTAGAAAAATCATATCCGTCAGACAAAGTTCATGAATTACCTGAAAGGTATGTAACATTACCAAAACATTGGGGTGCACATTTTGATAAACTTCGTCTTTGGGATGATACTCTTTGGACTCAAAATTCTTGCATTATTACTGCATTTGAAGCATGTGACTGGAATGCTGCTCTTGAGGCGTATGCCGTTTTAGGATTGTCTATTGCTGTTGATAACTACAAAATTAATTTCAAAACGATTTATAATAAAATTGTTGATATTATTAAAAATCAAGATATTGATGAAACGGTAAAATTGCCATCTTCACTATTTCCAACAGATAAAAACAATATTATTTGCTGTCCTCTTTGCAAAGTTCCAAAATCACAAAATCCTGCAAATTTACCAGATAGAGAGCGAGAAGAACGCTATAAATTTGCCTTTGGAGGAAATAAACGAAACGAAGGCGATGACAGCAGCATGCAAATAATGCATATTGAACCTTTGGTTGAAAGCGAGTTACGGCATAATGGAGCAAATGTTCGCTTCGGACACCGTTGGTGCAATGTTGCAATGACCGACCATTCTATTGAAGAAACAGTTGATTTTATGAAATATATTGTTAACGCACATAATCGGAAATAGTATGGATTTATTTGTTGCAGCAGAATTGGCAAAGCCTAAAAGATTGATATACAAAAAAGATTTACAGCCGATAAATAACCTAAAAACTGTTTTTCGGAATGTTCGCGATTATTTTGCGGGTAATGTTACTGGCATTACTCGTGATGAAAAAATTGCTCAAAATATAATGCGCTTATTATTCTGCAAAATTTATGATGAAAAAAATAAGAGCAAAGAAGAACTTTTAGATTTTGCTAATCGTCCTAATGAAATTTCGGAAGAATTTGCCAAAAGAATACACTCTTTATTTTCCAATGTAAAAGCCAAGTATTCTGATATTTTTGATTTAGATGAAGAAATAGAAATTTTACCTACAGATTTATCTTTCATCGTTAAAAAAATGGAAGATTTTTATTTGATTGATGCCAATAGAGATATTATTGCAGATGCTTTCGAAGAATTAATAGGAACGGCTTTTCGTGGCGGTGAAGGGCAATTTTTTACACCTCGAAACGTGGTGCAAATGATGATTGAAATTATGCAGCCTCAAAGTGGCGAAAAAATTATAGACCCTGCTTGTGGTAGCGGTGGTTTTCTGGCTCACATATTACAACAGTTGTTACCAACCGGAAGCAACAATTACATTGCAGGACTTGACAAAGATTTATTTCTTTCAAAACTTGCAAAAATTTACTTGACACTTTTGAGCGAAAACGAATATCATATTTTCTGCGAAAATAGTTTGGAACAAACAAAAAATTGGAATGAGAAAACAAATGATTTTATACAGTTAGAAACATTTGACTTAATCCTTACAAATCCGCCTTTTGGTGCAAAAATCCCCGTAATCGGCGATGATTTACTTCGTCAATACGAATTAGGACATATTTGGTCAAAACAAAAAAAAGAATGGTTTTTGACAAATCAATTACGCGACAAGCAACCGCCTCAAATTCTTTTTATTGAACGTATCATACAATTATTAAAAAACGGCGGACGTGCAGGAATTGTATTACCGGAAGGTGTTTTCGGGAATCCTTCAGACCGATATATTTGGGAATATATTAAGAAATATGCTTCTGTTATTGGAGTTGTAAGCTTATCGCAAGAAACTTTTCAACCGAGTACGCACACCAAAACAAGTGTTGTATTTTTAGAAAAGAAAAAACAAAGTAGAAAAGATGTTTTTTTTGCCATTGCAAAAAGCATAGGTCACAACAAAAATGGCAAAGAAACGTACAAAATGAACACAAAAGGTCAATATATTTTAGACCAAAACGGAAATAAAATTATTGACGATGAAACACCAGATATTGCAAAAATATTTAATCAATATTTAAACGAAAATTTAACAGAAGAGAGCCATTTAGGTTTTGTCGTTTCAGAAAACGAAATTGCCGAAAATATCTATATTCCTGAAAGTTATAAACCAGAAGTAAAAGAAAAAATCAACAAAATAAAACATTCAAAAGAATACGAATTAGTAAAATTCGGAGATTTAGTTGAACAAGGGATTATACAAATAAAAAGAGGTAACGAAATCGGATCTCAATATTATGGAACAGGCGCCATTCCTTTTATTAGAACGACCGACATTGTAAACTGGGAAATCAAAATGGATACTGTAAAAGCAATTTCCGAAGAAATTTATAACAAATTCAAACGACAGCAAGACATTCAGGAAAACGATATTTTATTCGTTAACGACGGAACATTTTTAATTGGGCGTTGCAGTATGATAACAAAAAACGATATTAAAGCAGTAATACAGAGTCACCTGCGAAAAATTAGAGTTACAAAAAAAGATAAACTTAATCCGTTTTACTTATTTTATTTGTTGAACACAAAAACAGTTCAACAACAAGTTGATATTAAAACTTTTACACAGGCAACTTTGTCAACATTGGGCAATAGAATTATGGAACTCTATTGCCATTTCACAAAAAACAATCACAAATAGAGAAAATAAGCAGTGAAATACAGCATATTATTGAACAAAAAGCAATTATAAAAGATAAAACATTGAAAATAATAGAAGATAATTTATGAAAATGAAAAAAATATTTTACAAACTACAAGAGTATATCAAGCAAAAGCGAGATATATTAATTTCTAATAAAAAGAAAATCGTTTTTTTAGTGAGTAAATACTTTGCTTGCCCAAAAAAAATACTTTTACTTTTTATCTGGATGTTTTTTGTGTTGCAGCAAAATGCACAAACACAAAACAATACGGCAATAATCGCAAAAATCGACAGCCTCGTTCCCATTGTTATGAACACATGGAAAATACCCGGAATGGCAGTTGCAGTAATGAAAAACAATGATGTAATACTGAAAAAAGGTTTCGGAACAAAATCGCCCGAAGAATTTTTACCGATTGACGAAAATACTGTTTTTCAAATCGGTTCGGTATCAAAATCATTTACCGCAGCATTGGTGGCAATGCTCGTTGACGAAGGAAAATTAAAATGGAATGACAAAATTATCGATCATCTTCCCGATTTCAGGATGTACGATTCGCTTGCTACAAAATCCATTCAAGTGCGCGATATTATGACGCATCGCAGCGGTTTGCGCGGACAGGCGGGAACTTATATTCCAAACATGGGTTACGACAGAGATGATATTTACAGTCTTCTGAAATATATAAAACCCGATACGGAACTGCGTTCAACTTATGCTTACAACAATATAACTTTTATCATAGCCGAAAAATTAATTGAAAAATATACAGGAAAATCGTGGGAAGAAAATATTCGCGAACGCATTTTTGAACCTCTCGGAATGACAAGTTCATCGATTAACGAAGAAGGATTTTTGAACAGCGAAAATCGAAGCATGGCGTGCGAATTTGAATACGAAGACGGTATAAAAAACAAATGGCTTTACGGGGACGACCGCGCTCTGTTTTGGCTCACCGTGATTGGTCCCGCTGGTTCAATAAATTCCACCGCAACAGATTTGATTAAATGGTCGAAGTTTCATCTCAACAAAGGAAAAGTTGACGGAAAAGAAATTATTTCGGAAAAAAACATGAAATATCTGCATACAGGACAAATAATTACAAGTATGGATTCGGTGCGAATAACCGTTTACGGACATTGCTGGTTTATAGAGCAGACAAACCGTTACAGACTTTATTTTCACACGGGAACAACCTGGGGATTTACAACGCTCTGCGCTTTCGTTCCCGAAATTGATTTGGGAATTGTAGTTCTTGCAAATTCCGAATCGCCCGGAGCGCCGCGATATACAATTATGCGCAACATTATCGACTGGTTTATGTTTGGAAAAGCAGAAAAGGATTATCACACCGAAATGTTTAACGAATTTATAAAAGAAGCCGAAGAAGGAGCAAAAAAGAAAAGCGAAAAAGAAAACAAGAAAGAAGAACTCACCAAACAATTAAACATATACGCCGATATATATCATAACGAAATTTTAGGCGATGCTATCATAAAACACGAAAACGAAAAATTATTTATCACGATAGGAAGACAGGGATGGACAAGCGAGTTGAAACACGTTGACGGATCGCACAAATTTGAATTTCGTATGCAGGGACATACTTTTCCACTTGAATTTTTCTTCGATTGCGATGCGGTTTCAAGATTTCAGATTGATTTTGGATATGGCGAAATTTTCGAAAAATGGAAAAAAGAAAACACTTCGCCATGCGGAGAAGCGTCCGATGAAGAAAAGTCTGACGATTTGAAAACAGCAAAATAAAATTCATAGAAAATACAGGTAATAGTTCCTTAAAAAGTAAATTCTTAAAATATGTAAATTTAAATTCAGCTTGCTACGGGCTGCAAATAATATCTTCATACAGTTCGCGCATACGGTTGCGCAGGTGCAAAACCGCATAATGTTTGCGCGAGAGCAAAGTATTTACCGAAATTCCCGTAACTTTTGATATTTCTTTCATAGGAATACCTTCCAATTCGGTAAGTTCGAATATTTCGCGCTGCTGCGGAGGCAATTCCGACAAGGCATTTTCCAATTCATCCCAAAACAGCGAACGCAAATATTCAATTTCGGGCGAAGACGACAGTTCGCTGTTGAACATTATTTCCGAAATATCTTGCAGCGCTTTGTCATCACTGTCATCGTACTGCTTGACGGGCATCGATTCTTCATGCTTTTTTTTGCCATGATTGATAATAGTATTTCGCGTAACGCGATACAGCCATGCATCAACATGTTCGATCGGGTCGATGGCAGTATTTACCGTTTTCACCAACCGATAAAAAACATCCTGTAAAATATCTTCGGCATCGTCTTCATCCGAAACTCTTTTTCGGATAAATGATTTAAGTTGCTGATGATATTTTTCTATCAATTTTTCGATTTCAGCGTGTTTTGATTTAGCCACTTCAGTCGTGTTTTTCCGATTCGTTTTGTTGAAAAAAATCGTGATCGAGACCATGCTTCAAAAATTTGCGTTTTATAAAATCCTTACGATCTTCGTCCGACATTTTCATAAATTGTCTGCGGAAACAACTATTGTATCGGCGGTCGCATCTAACTTTATTCATCATCCAGTGTTTGCCTATCATGCCGCCAATAAGAATACGGACAAACGCCAATAAACCCAATGCTTGCCAAAACGTTATAGTTTTCAATCCGAAAATCGAAGGCATCAGCCAATTCCACAGCAGCATCGTAAATGTTACGAAAACAGCAATAGATGCCAGTCCTAATAATATATGCCACAAAACATTCTTTTTCATATAATTTATTTTTAATCGTTATTTATGTTTGTTATCTGTTTATATAGACAAATGAACATGAAAAATATTTTATAAAGATGCAAAAAATTTTTAATACAACATGCTTCCATGCTTTGAGACGGGAAAATGCAAGATTAAAAATTAAGATTTTTGGACTGGCTGCGCCTGCAATTTGTAATGATGCGCTAATCAGTCGCTTCTTAAAAAGGATATAAGTATTTATTAATAGATAATTATGAGTGAAAATCAGGATAAAAAATTGAAGAGTTTTGCGCAATACGAATTAAAACCCTGCAAATATTTTTAAAATATTCTTGCAAAATCATTAAACCAAACAAAATAATTGTAAATAAAAATGTCCCGTTAGGGACAGAATATTAGTAGAAAGAAACGCAGACACATGCATGTCGCGCGAGTTGCCGACAGTTTTTCATGTCATCGGCAATGCTTCGCGCGAAAATATCGGCGGCAATTATCTTTCTACCGACATTTTGTCCCT
>JAISYZ010000208.1 GCA_031269545.1 Prevotellaceae bacterium | reverse complement strand
TGAAACACCGTCGGCAACTCGCGCGACATGCATGTGTCTGAGTTTCTCCTGACTTTGTCACTGGGACACCCAAATACAAATAAACCTTTGTAAAAGCGAATATTTGCAGCAAAAATATTTTTTATGTTCAAATATGCGATTCTACAATGTCCAAAATAATAAAAAAAAGAATGGGACACCCAAGTGTCAAAGTCAGGAGGAAAAATAATTTTCTGACTTCGACAATGCGACACCCTAAACGTTTCTCCAAGAATTTTGTTTGAAAAGTTTGGCAATAGATTGGCGCTTTGGTGTGATTAGCATTGTTTTCTGACTTCGCGACAACAAAAATGGTGTCGTAAATAGTCGCTCCTTAAAAAGAACATAAAATATTTATTGACAATCAATTATTAGTTAAAATTAGATAAAAAAAATGCAGAGTTTTAACAATATCAGGTTAAAAACCCTGCAAATATTTTTAAAATATTATTCCAAAATCATTAAATCAAACAAAATAATTGTCAATAAAAATGTCCCGTCAGGGACAAAATGTCGGTAGAAAAATAATTGCCGCCGAGATTTTCGCGCGAAGCTCTGCCGATGACATGAAAAACTGTCGGCAACTCGCGCGACATGCATGTGTCTGCGTTTCTTTCTACCAATATTCTGTCCCTGACGGGACAGCAAGCATCATCAAGCCTAACAGGTTTCCGAAACCTGTTAGGTTTAAAATGTCTGTTTATTAATTTTTGTATATAGAAATTTTACCTTTTAAGGAGCGACTAAATATTATAAAACAATGTAATACAGCATATTAAGGTGTGTCGCAAATTTTATTGTCGAAGTCATAAAACAGATTGATGTTTCAGGTTGTTTTCCTTGATTTATTCATATTCAAACATAAAAAGAGGCTGTCGTTTTGGGCAGCCTCTTCACGAGTAATTTTCGACTACATCCCAAATATTATGGAATTAGATTTTTAACTTTTTCAAACGATATGTCATTTTGAGCTTTTGCTTTTAATGTTGCGTCTTTTGCAAATGCATCCGAAAGGTAACTTGCTATATTGCTTGTATTTCCTTCTTTTACGGCGATTAAGGCTTTAAGATAAGATGCTTTTCCTGTTGTATCTTTTACTTTTTCCAAAACGCTTTTTGCTCCGTTTAAATTATTGTTCAAATATTTTGCTAATGCTTCGTTGAGCGAGTTTGTTCCTTCGAGCGTTGTTGCTGCCGACTTATAATCGCCATTGATTATGGCTACGGCGGCAAGATTTTGTTTTGCTGCTGTTGAATTTGCCTGTGCAAACGACTTTGCCGCATCGGTTGTATTTCCGCTGCTTAATTGAGCAATACCAAGATTATTAAAAATTTCGCTGTTCTTTTTATTTACTGCATCCAATGCTTTTTTAGCTTCGTCGGTTTTTCCCTGTTTCAAAAGCATTGCGGCATAATTATTGATTGCGCGTTCGTCTTCGTATTTGTCTGCGGCTTTTTTGTAGATTTTAGATTTTGTTTCATAATCATCATCTTTGAGCAAAGTTGCTGCATATAAAAGCGCATCGGCATCAAGACTGTTAATTCCATCTGTGCCTACGAGAGCAAGAAGTTCTTCGTCGCTATAATTGTTTACTTTAATTTTTGCTGTTAAAACAGAACGGCGCAGTTCGGGTAAAACTTTTTGTTCGAGTACAGAGAAAACTTTAGACATATTTCTGATTTCTTTTTCGCGAACAACAGGATCTTGATACATTGACAATACTCGTAAAATCAAGTCTTTATCGTCGATATTCGATTCCGAAACCAATTTTTGGAAGCCATCCCAGTCTTCGGCTGTATATTTCATTTCGATGTTTCCTGATGGTTGTGTTTCTTTTTTCGTGTAAAGTTTATTGAATGCATCGTTTGCTGTTTTTCCTCTTTCATTTGATAATGTTTCGTTACGTTCGTATTTACCTTCGGGCGATGCATAAGCCGATATTTCCATTCCTTGATATTCAACTTTGTTGCCATCGGCGATAGCATTATCAACAAAAGCCTTCAACTCTTTTATGTCTTCTTTGCTTAATTGATCTTTTTTTACGTTGGATTTATTCCAATCGTACTTTATTTGAGCATCTTTTTGACTGTAAGTGAATTTTTTATAGTCATCTTTTTGCAATTCTACCACGCCGCTTTTGTCAACAAGTAATGCTGTTGCGACAGCGCCATCTGCCAATGGATACGGTTCGTCAAAATCGTATTCTTTGTCTTTGTACAACAATTTAGCACGTAATTCCAGGTGGCATTTTTCCATTCCCGGAACATAATCAAATTTTAATTTTTGGCTTGCTTTTCCTCCTGTGTTTTTGATTACTTCATAGTTGTCTAAAACTTTTTCGCCCTGTAATCTTTTCACAGCGCCGGTAGCTTCGCCACCTTGATAAACAAGCACAGGCAGCAATTGCAAACCTGCTTTCTTATTAAAATATTTCTCAGGAAATGTTGCTGTCCATTCGGCTTCGATTACATTTCCCTTAATCTCCAATGGTATTGGAGTACAAGTAACAGCAACATCTTTTGCTGCTTTTTTCATTTTCAAAGGGCTACTGCATGACATCATACCTAAAACAAGTATGAAAGTAGCTGCAAATGTTAATTTATTTTTCATAACTTTACTGTTAATTAATAATTATTCATTACATTTATTTTCGACAAAGATAATCAATCTATTTAATATCTAATGTTAAAATATTTTAACAAACTAATCAACTTCCGGATTTAAGTATGCATTTGTTTGGCGTAACACGAATTTATTGTCGCTGGTCTTTTCCAGTGTCTTGCCTGTAACATTCTGATTTGATTGTGATTGCGTTTCAATCATGATGTTTTTACGTTTGAATGCAGGCTCATTTTCGAGTTGCAAAATTTCTTGTTTATTTAATCCTGTCAGTGGTTTTTTTTCAACAATATTTCTATTATCATTTGATTTTGTATCGATAATTTCATTTTGTAACATCGAATTTTCATTTTTCACAATTACTTTGATTTCGTTTTCATCATACAATTCATCATTTTCGTTTTCCGAAATATCATCATCTATTTGTGTTAGAGATTCGTCGTTTATAATGTCGTCATTGTCAATAAAATGTTCGTCTTCGTCTTTCGGTTTATTAACTTGAAATTCGATTTTTTGTTGTGTAATATCTTCGTCAACACAAATAATGATTGGAGATTCAGGAGTATAAAGTTCAGGAATATCATTCATTCTGAAACCTGTTGCTACAATTGTAATACTCACTTCATCATCAAAGGATTGATCATAAACTACGCCTCGTTTAATGGTTTCTACTCTTCCTGCTTCTCGTTGAATATAATCCATAATTCCGCGGAGTTCCGAAAATGTTACTTCTTTTGTTTCGCCCGAAGTGATATTTACGAGTATATTTTTTGCTCCTTTTATCGAATTATTATTCAAAAGCGGAGATTTAAGCGCCGCATCGACAGCATCCATAGCGCGTTTTTCGCCTGTTCCGTATCCTGTGCCAAGTAATGCAACGCCGCTGTTTTTCATTACTTTTTTCACATCTGCAAAGTCAACATTTATATATCCCGGTTTTGTAATTATTTCGGCAATGCCTTTTGCTGCGCTTGCCAATATTTTGTCGGCTTTTTTAAAGCCATCGCGAAGAGGCAAATCGCCATACATTTCATATAGTTTATTATTGTCGATTAAAAGCAGTGAATCGACGTGATTTTTCAATTCTTTTACGCCTGCTATTGCTTTGGCAGAAGGATCCAAACCTTCATCTCTGAACGGAAGCGTAACGATTGCTACCGTCAGTATATTCATTTCTTTTGCAATCTGTGCGATAATTGGTGCGGCTCCTGTTCCTGTGCCTCCGCCCATTCCTGCGGTAATAAAAACCATTTCGGTATTATCGTTGAGCGCCGCTTTAATATTTTCGATGCTTTCAATAGCCGCCTGTTTTCCTACTTCGGGATCGCAACCTGCGCCGCGTCCGCGAGTAAGTTCTCTGCCAATCTGAATTTTAGTTTTTATCGGACTGTTTTTTAACGCCTGTCCGTCTGTGTTGCATACGGCAAAGTTAACTCCTGCAATTCCCAGGTCAGCCATGTAATTTACGGCGTTATTTCCGCCGCCGCCGACTCCAATAACCTTTATTATTGCTCCTTGCGACATATCCCAATCGGGGATAAATTCAAAATTTCCATCCATAAACATTGTTTTTTATACATTATCATTAGTCTCATCAAACAAATTTTTGAACCCGAATTTGTCAAAAAGACTTTTCTTGTTTTTTTCTTTTTCGGATTTGACAGGCTTTTTCGGTTTCTCGACTTTTTTATTATTAGCAGGGTCGGGGACAGAAACAAGTTCCAATTCCAAAGCAGGTCGTTTTTTGGAAGATGCCTTTTCATGTTTAATGCCTTCAATAATAAGACCTACCGCTGTCGAATAAAAAGGTTGAGCAAATTGACTTCCCGAATCGCTGCTTAAATAAACAGGTTTTCCTATGCGAGCATCCAAACCTGTTTTCAGTTCGGCAAAATCCTTGAAATTTTTTAACATAGAACCGCCGCCGGTGAATACAATTCCTGCTTTCAGTTTTGTTGCATATCCCGAACGGTCTATTTCAAACATAACGGCGCCTAAAATTTCTTCCATGCGAGCATCAATTATCTGAGATAAAGTTTTAAGCGAAATTTCTTTTTTACCGCTGATAGAAAAATATATATTTTCAGACGATAAATTTCCTAAACACGAACCATGCTGTATCTTTATTGATTCTGCCGTTCGCAGTAATATTCCGCAACCATCTTTTATGTCTTCCGTAACGACATTTCCTCCAAACGGAATTACTGCCGTATGGCGAACTATATTGTCGTGATACACAACCAAATCGGTTGTGCCTCCGCCAATATCAACCAAAGCGACTCCTAATTCTTTTTCGTCATCGTCAAGTACGGCGGCAGCCGAAGCAATCGGTTCGAGAATTAAACGGTTTAATTTGAGATTCATGTTTGTGTCGTCCAAACATTGTTTGATATTATCTATTGCTTTTGTTATTCCTATAACAATGTGATAATTACCTGTTAATTCTTTGCCCAACATGCCGACAGGTCGTCTTATGTCCATTCTGTCGTCAACGTTGTAACATTGAGGAATAACGTGCAAAATTTCTTCGCCGGGATCCATACGCAACGAATACATTTTTTGCTGTAATGCATCGATTTCGTCTTGCGTAATTAGCGCTCTTTCATTATTGCGCAACTCTTTTACGCTTTCGCACAAACATCTTATGTGCTGTCCGGCAATTCCTACATAGACTTCAGAAAACTCAAGTCCCGATTCTTTTCTTAATTCTTCAACAGATTTTTGAATCAATTCCGTTACATCTTTAAGATTTTCTACTTCACCACGAACAATTCCCGTAGATGGAGTTTCAAAACTTGCAAGGATTTTATATCGTTCAAAATCTGTTTTTTCTCCGATCAAAGCAACGATTTTCGTTGTCCCAAGATCAATTGCGGCAATGTAATTTTTCATGTCTTTATTTTTTACAAATTATTTGATTTTTATATTCTATATTTATTGTTTTATATTTATCCCAACCGATTGCTGGCATTGCATTTTTATAAAATTTCTGTAATTTATTCAATTTTGATTTGAAATTGTCCAAACTGCCAAGTTTTACAATGTGTCCTGCAATTTGCGGAATTATTTCAATTTTATTATTTGCTACATCGATTTGTTCTATCATATTGTTCCAAAAAGCATCTTTTTTCAAAAAAATCGCAAATTCATACAATTGATTCAATAATTTTCCATTTTTTGGAATATAACCAGCAAAACCGTTTCGCGGAGCCGCCGATATTATTCCCGTAACAATAGGAACATCCAAATTAGGTTTAGGCAAAAGCGGAAATATATATCCTGTATCATCGATGTAACAATGCAGATTTTCACACTGTATTCTCAAAATCGGATGTCGTGGTTCTATTTCTACATTTAAATTTGCATCTATGGTTGTGAAAACATTTATTGATTTGATTGCATGATTTTTACTTAAAATCTGCTTTATCTTGTAAGTGTTGATTTTATCCAAATGTTCACCGATTATTTTTTCTCCGCAGTTCATCAATATTGTTTTTATATTGTTTGCATCAATAAACGAAAAATTGTTGTCATCTATCTTGATATTAATGCTTTTGCATATCAGTGTTTGTTCTTTGTTATCGACAAAAACAAATGCCATCAACAAATATGCGACAATTGCAGTTGCAGTAAAAATTGCCAATATGTATTTTACTGTTTTATTCATTGCAATTTAATTTTTTGTTTAACATTTTTGTTATCGGTTCAACAAATAAATCAATATCTCCAGCTCCCAAAGTTACCACAACATCAAATTCCTTTTTGCTTACAATATCCAGTAATTCATCCTTTCGGCACAATATTTTTTCGCTGCACTGTACGTTATCGAAAATGATTTTTGATGTTATTCCATCTATCGGCAATTCGCGTGCAGGATAAATGTCGAGCAATATCAGTTCATCGGCAAGGCTCAGGCTTTTTGCAAATTCGGAGGCAAAATCGCGTGTGCGCGTATATAAATGCGGCTGAAAAATTGCAGTTACTTTTCGTTCGGCAAACATATTTTTTATTGATGTTATTGTTGCGCTCAATTCTTCGGGATGATGTGCATAATCGTCTATATATGTTAATTTTGGAGTGTTTATTTGTACGTCCATACGGCGTTTTACGCCAGCAAAACTTGCAAGGGCATCTTTAAGTTTCTGTTCGTCAACGCCGACTGTCCATGCTAATGCAGTTGCTGCAATTGCGTTTTCAACATTAATCCATCCGGGAACTCCAAGTTTGCAGTTGCATATTTTTTTGTCGGGCAAATTAATATCAAAACCGTAACATGCATCGTCATGCAATTTGATGTCGGATGCGTAAAAATCGCAAGGTTCATTATACGAATAGGTATAAATATTGATGCCGTTTTTTGGTAATTCTATCTCAATTCCTTTTTTAATTATGAGTGTTCCTTTGGGTTTTATTTGTGAAACAAATTTTCCGAAAGCCTTACGCATTTCTTCAACGTTTCCATAAATATCCAAATGATCGGCATCTGTTGCCGTAACTACTGCTGCATTTGGAAAAAGTTGTAAAAAAGAACGGTCAAATTCATCGGCTTCGGCGACTAAATTTTCACTGCTTGACAGTAATAGGTTTGAATTGTAATTTTTAGAAATTCCTCCTAAAAAGGCATTGCAACCACAGGAGTCAACTGTCAATATATGAGCCAAAAGAGTTGATGTAGTGGTTTTTCCGTGCGAGCCTGCAACGGCAAATGTGTGTTTTTCGTTTGCTATCAAACCAAGCGCTTTGGAACGTTTTACAATTTCAAAATTATTCGACAAAAAATAATTCAATTCGTCGTGTTCTTTCGGCACTGCCGGAGTATATATAATCAAAGTATTTTCGGCGTTTCTGCAATTATCGGGAATAAGCGAAACATCATCCGTATAATGTATCAATATACCTTCGTTTTCGAGTTCTTGCGTAAGCGCCGATTTTGTTCTGTCGTAGCCTGCAACGAAAAATCCGTAATACTTGTAATATCTGGCTAAAGCGCTCATCCCGATTCCTCCTATTCCGATTAAATATACAGCAGTTTGTTTCATTTTGTAACAAGTTTTAAAATTTCATCAACAATATTTTCGGCGGCATTCGGCATTGCAAGTTTTGATATGTTATTGCCAAGTCTGTTCATTTTTTCTTCGTTGCCTGATATTTGCAAAACGGTATCAATCAAATTGCTTTGAGCATCTTCATCGTTTATTTTTACGGCGGCATCTTCGTTTACCAGCGCCATTGCGTTTTTTGTTTGATGATCTTCGGAAACATTAGGCGATGGAACTAAAATACAAGGTTTTGCAACAATGCAAAGTTCCGAAATTGTTCCTGCTCCTGCTCGCGATATTATAATATCGGCTGCGGCAAAAGCCAAATCCATTCTGTAAATAAAATCAAAAACCCTTGTATTGTTTAATGCGGAATAAGCGACTGAGTTTTGTGCCTGCGTAAAATAATTTTTTCCTGTTTGCCAAATCAGTTGAATATTGTTGTTGTTTATTCTGTTGAGTTCTTTAAGAATAACAGTGTTTAATGTGCGGGCGCCAAGACTTCCGCCGACAACCAGCAATGTTTTTTTTGATTTGTCGAGATTAAAAAATTCATAAGCCTCATTCCCCAGATTTTTCACATTGAACAAATCCTGACGAACAGGATTTCCTGTGAGAATTATTTGCGTTTCAGGGAAAAATTTTTGCATTCCGTTATATGCAACACATATTTTTTTCGCTTTCTTTGCTAAAAGTTTGTTTGTCAATCCCGCATAAGAATTCTGTTCCTGAATGAGTGTAGGAATTCCAAGTTTTGACGCTGCATACAAAGTAGGAGCGCTTGCGTATCCTCCAACTCCAACAACAACATCAGGTTCGAAATCTTTTATAATTTTTTTTGCACAGTTCAAACTTTTTATAAATCTAAAAGGAAGGGTGAAATTTTTGAAAGTAAGTCGCCGTTGCAGACCGACAACAGGCAATCCTATAATTTCGTAGCCTGCGGCAGGTATTTTTTCCATTTCCATTCGTCCGATTGCGCCGACAAACAGAATTTCAATATCGGGATTCCGTTTTTTCAACGTATTGGCAATTGACACAGCAGGATAAATATGTCCGCCAGTGCCTCCGCCGCTTATTATTATTTTTATTTTTTTATTATTGTTATCCATTGTATTCAACCTTTTTTTCATTGGTGTCATTTGGTATATATTTTTCGTTTGTATCACTTTCTTTCTGTGATATTTCCTGAATATTTGCCGCTCTGCTTACCGACAGAATTATTCCGAAAGCAATTCCCGTACATAATATCGAAGTTCCTCCGCGGCTTATGAATGGCAAAGTTTGTCCCGTTACGGGAAAAACTCCTACGGAAACAGCCATGTTTAACATTGCCTGAAAAACTATCATCAACATCAATCCTAAAACGGTAACGGATGAAAATATCCGCGTGCATTTTTTGGCAATTATCACCGCTCGATACAACAAAGCCATGTATGCTATTAACAATAATATTCCTATTATAAGTCCATATTCTTCGATAATTATTGCAAAAACAAAATCAGAATCGGCATGTGGCAACAAATAACGCTGAACGCTTCTTCCCGGTCCTTTGCCGACAAAACCACCAGAAGCAACTGCCATTTTTGCCAAAACGGGTTGAGAAACGTCATAGGTTGCATCATCAGCGCTTTTTGTATTACTGTTGCCAATTCCCAAAAAATTTACTATTCTGACTGCGCCTGTTGCTACCCGCGAAGGCCATTTAACCGTAAGTCCCATAGCAACCAACAAAACCAAGCCCGCTATTGCAAGTCCGCAGATCTTAAATAAATATCTTAACTTTAATCCGCCCACAAAAAGTATTGACATGCAAATAATTCCAAGTAATAATCCCATTGATATTCCTGCTGTGAAAGTAAGTATGCAAATTGTTCCTATCGGCAAAACAATTTTTTTGAGAACATCTTTAAAATCATCAAAAACAGCATCTTCCAAAACGCTTGCAAGATATAATACAACACTTATTTTTGCTACTTCGACAGGATGAAAAGTTATGACGCCAACTGAAATCCAACGTGTTGCGCCGTTGATTGTTTTGCCGAAAAGCAATAAATATACAAGCAAACCAATGCTAACAATAAGCGATAAAGTGGCAAAATTTTTATAAACCGAAATAGGAATACGATGAAAAATAAACATTAATATAAGCCCAACGACAAAAAATACTAAATGGCGGTTAATCAAATACCAGTGAACGCTATGACGATATCCATCCATCGCAGCCACTTTGTTTGATGTGGAAAATATTGCAAGTACTGAGAATAAAAACAGAAATATAATTATTCTCCAAATAATCTTATCACCGCCAAAATGTATTTTACTTAATAAATATTTCATGTCTTTTTCATATTACAGGTTTCTGATAGCCTCTTTAAACTGTTCGCCTCTATCTTCGTAATTTTCAAACAAATCGAAACTTGCACAGCCCGGAGATAACAAAACAGTATCGTCGGGACAAGCAAGTTCATACGATTTTTCGACAGCCTCTTGTGCCGAGCGGGCTTCAACAATAACGGGAACTGTATCTTTGAAAAACGAAATGATTTTTGAATTATCAACGCCTAAACAAACTATCGCCCGTACTTTTTCTTTTACCAGATTCATAATTTCGTTGTAATCGTTGCCTTTGTCGGTGCCACCTGCAATCCACACTATTTTACTGCTCATGCTGTCTAATGCATACCAAACAGAATTTACGTTTGTTGCTTTCGAATCGTTTATGAATTTAATGCCTCCTACGCTCATCACAAATTCCAGACGATGTTCCACGCCTTTGAACATTGAAAGGCTTTGACGTATAATTTCGTTCTTTATGTCGAGTACCTTGCCTGTAATTGCAGCCGCCATTGAATTATAAATGTTGTGTCTGCCTTTCAGCGATAAATCATCTATCAATATTGAAAAAACATTGCTGTCAACTTTTGTAAGCAATGAATTGTCTTCGATATGAGAGCCTTGCGTAGTCGTTGTTTTTTGCGAAAACGGCAATTTTTTTGCTTTTGATACGATTTTTTCTATATGCGCCATTGTTATTTTGTCATCAGCGCAAAATATAAAACAATCATCGTCATTCATGTTTTGTATTATTCTGAATTTAGAACGGGCATAATTTTCCAATTTATAATCGTATCTGTCTAAATGATCGGGCGTTATATTCAACAGAACCGCAATATCGGCTTTAAATTCATACATTCCGTCAAGTTGAAAGCTGCTTAATTCCAAAACGTAATAATCGTGATTTTCTGTTGCTACCTGCATAGCAAAACTTTTGCCGATATTTCCTGCCAGTCCGACATTTATACCTGCGTTTTTTAGAAGAAAATAAATAAGCGTTGCAGTGGTTGTTTTGCCGTTGCTGCCTGTGATACATATTTTTTTTGCATTACAGTAACGTCCTGCAAATTCAATTTCCGAAATCATATTTATTCCTTTCTCTTTAACTTTAATCACCACAGGCGCTTTATCGGGAATTCCCGGACTTTTTACAACTTCATCGGCATTTAATATTTTATCTTCGGTATGCCTGTTTTCTTCAAAATTAATCTTGTAATGTGCAAGAACTTTTTTGTATTCCTCTTTTATTTTTCCTTTGTCGGAAAGGAACACATCAAAGTTTTTTATTTTGGCTAAAACAGCCGAGCCAATTCCACTTTCTCCACCGCCTAAAACTACAATTCTTTTCATATATTATTATCTTAATTTTAATGTTACAATGCTTATTACTGCCAATAATAATGTTATAATCCAAAACCTTACTACAATTTTTGATTCGGGTATGGCTTCTTTTGGTTTCTGAATGATTGCGTCAATTCCAGCATAACCCTGCTTTTGAAAATGATGATGCAAAGGCGTCATCTTGAATATTCTGCGTCCTGCGCCATACTTGCGTTTCGTGTATTTGAAATAAATAATTTGCATCATAACCGATAAACTTTCGGCAAAAAACACTCCGCATAATATTGGTATCAACAGTTCTTTACGAATCATTACCGCAAAAACGGCAATTATTCCGCCTATTGCCAAACTTCCCGTATCGCCCATGAATACTTGCGCCGGATAAGAATTATACCACAAAAATCCTGTAAGAGCGCCAATAAACGCTCCCATGAAAATTACAAGTTCGCCCGAATTTGGAATATACATTATATTTAAATATCCCGCATAAATTACGTTTCCCGACAAATATGCAAAAATACCAAGAACAACGCCGATTATAGCCGATATTCCCGTTGCCAGACCATCCATTCCGTCCGTGAGATTTGCTCCGTTCGAAACAGCCGTTATAATCAAAATGATGATAACAACAAAAACAATCCACGTTATTGCTGATGTTTGGTTGTTTCCGGGAATAAGCATGTTGTAATCAAATTCGTTATCTTTGAAAAACGGAATAGTTGTAATTGTTGATTTTATGTTTATTTCTGTCTGTTCGGCGATTGTCTGTTCGTTTCTAATAATTATGTCATCCGATTTTTCGCGCACGACAATGCTGTCGCTGAACCACATTGTAAGTCCTACAATTAAACCTAATCCTATTTGTCCTACAATTTTAAATTTTCCTTTTAAACCTTCTTTTTTATGACGAAATACTTTTATATAATCATCTAAAAATCCTATTAATCCAAGCCATATTGTTGAGACAATCATTAGAATGATATAAATATTTGTAAGATTGCAAAATAAAAGCACAGGAATAAGAATGCTTAAAAGTATAATGATTCCGCCCATTGTAGGCGTGCCTTTTTTTTGTAGCTGTCCTTCCAAGCCCAGGTTGCGAATTTCTTCGCCGATTTGTTTTCGGCGTAAAAATTTGATAATATACTTGCCAAAAATCATTGATATTATCAATGAAAATATTACTGCCATTGCCACTCTAAAACTAATGTACTTGAATACTCCGCCGCCGGGAATGTGAAAATATTTATTTATATATTCGAACAAATGGTACAACATGATAGTGTTATTTTATATCATTAAAAATTTCGTTAATAGTTTCCTTATCGCTAAAATGATTTCGTATTCCGTTGATTTCCTGATAAGTTTCATGTCCTTTTCCTGCAACCAGAATTACATCTTCTGGTTTAGCCATCATTATTGCTGTTCGTATTGCTTCGCGGCGGTCGGCAATAATTAATGTTTTTTTCATGGTAACAGGAGTAAGCCCTTCGCACATATCTTTCAATATATCTTCGGGTTTCTCGTTGCGCGGATTATCGGATGTAAGTATGGTAAGTCCGCTATTTTCGCTTGCAATTTTTGCCATCATCGGACGTTTTCCTTTGTCGCGATTTCCTCCGCATCCTACAACTGTTATCAGTTGTTCTTTTCGGCAAATTTCGTTTATTGTTGCAATTACATTTTCGAGAGCATCGGGAGTATGTGCGTAATCTACAATTGCCGTTATTCCATTGTTTGCTCTAATACATTCGAATCTTCCATCTGCGGGATTCAAATCGCTCAACAGGCGTAAGGCTTCAATTTTTTCTATTCCGAGTTCTCGTACGGTTGCATAAACAGCCAGCATGTTATATGCATTAAAAACCCCGATGCATTTTGTCCAAACATCGATGCCATCTATGTTTAACAACATTCCTGTAAAACTGATTTCAAGAATTTTACATTTGTAATCGGCAATAGTTTTCAAAGCATACGTTTTGTATTTTACTTTTGTATTTTGCATCATCACTTTACCGTTTTTGTCATCAATATTTGTGAGCGCAAATGCTGTTGGCGGCAAATCGTCAAAAAATTTCTTTTTAGCCTTTATATATTCTTCAAAACTTCCATGATAATCAAGATGATCGCGTGTGATATTTGAAAAAACACCGCCTGCAAAAGTTAATCCTGCAATTCGCTTCTGAACAATGGAATGAGAACTTATTTCCATAAAGCAGTAATCGCAGCCCGTTTCTATCATTTTATTCAACAATTCGTTTATTTTAACAGCATCGGGAGTCGTATGCGTAGCGTCTGCTTTGTGATTGTCTATATAATTTGCAACAGTTGAGATTAATCCCGCTTTATATCCGTAATTTTTTAGCAGTTGAAACAATAATGTTGCTGTTGTTGTTTTTCCATTAGTTCCTGTTATTCCGACAAGTTTGAGTTTGGATGAAGGATTGTCGTAAAATTCGGAAGCGGCGATTCCGATAGCGACATTACTGTCGGCAACTTTTACGTAACAAATTTTCTCGTTCAGCGTTTCGGGAAAATGTTCACAGATGATTGCCTTTGCTCCTTTTTTTATAGCATCGTCAATAAAATCGTGTCCATCTGTTTTTGTTCCCGAAACAGCAAAAAACAATTGATCTTGACAAACGTTGCGCGAATCAAATCCAAGCGAACAGACAGTTATATCCGTATTGCCTGCAATATCTTCTGTTTTTATTTCTGATATTAATTTTGATAAATTCATTGTTTTATATTTATTTTGCGTTTTCAAATCATATTTCGAGTTCCAAATCAATCGTTGCGCCTTTTACAACAGTTGTTCCTGACGGAATTGACTGTCGCTTTATTCTTCCTTTTCCCGAAAATCTCACTTTCATTCCCGATTTTTCGAGCAAATAAACAGCATCGCGTAATCCCATATTTATTACTGATGGTACTTTGCCGTCATCAATTTGCATTTTTGTTGCCGTCAATTTCGAGTTGTTTTTTGAAACATTTACCCAATCGTTGTTTTTCGCATCGCTTTCGAGTGGAATATCCAATTTTGATGTAATGGTTTTTATTTGCTGAATCACAGCGTTTTTCATCTCAGGCAAATATAACGAATCTTCATTGCGTTCGACAGGTTTATACCAGTTTATATCGGACGAATAAAGTTTTTCTGCGATTTCCTTAAATACAGGAGCAGCATAGGTTGCACCATAAAAATTACCTTTAATCTGAGGACTGTATAATATAACAATAATCGAATATTTTGGTTCGTGTGAAGGAACATAACCTACAAAAGTCGCCTGATATGCATTGCCTAACAATTTATTTTTATATTTCCCATCTACAATACGTTGCGCTGTTCCTGTTTTTCCTGCAAAATCAAACCGCAAATCTCTCAATCGCTTTACCGTTCCCGAATCAACAACAGATTGAAGCGCTTCGCGCACTTTTGCCAATGTCTCTTTCGAGCAAATTCTATTGTTTATAACTTCATCGGAATATGATTTTATTACCTGTCCGTGACGAATTATTTCTTTTACAAATTTAGGTTTCATCATTTTTCCATTATTTGCGATTGCGTTATAAAACGTAAGAGTATGCAGGGGTGCAAATTTCACATAATATCCGTAAGCCGAAGGCGCCAGCAAATTTGGATTGCTTTCTTTTACGCTTTCCATTTCGGCAAACGAAGGCGCTTCTCCTTCAATTTGCAGATTTAATGACTTCTGAAACAGTCCGATTGAATGAAGTTTGTCAAAATATTTATGATAATTATTTCCATAATATTTTGTTACGAGTTTTGCTGTTCCGATATTTGACGAATTTGCAAAAACGCCTTTTACCGAAAGGTTTTTAAAACTGTGTCCATCTTTGACTTCATACTTTTTATATAACCATACAGCATTTCCGTCTTTTTTATAAGTATCGGCATTTACATCAATCATATCGTCCAATTCGACAAATCCGTCATCAAGCAAGGCTATTAACGAAGCAAGTTTGAAAGTAGAACCCGGATCGCTTCTTTCCATTAATGCATAATTATATGTTTCGTCGTAAGTTCCGTCAGAATTGCGTTTCATATTTGCTATTGCGCGAATTTCGCCTGTTGCTGTTTCCATTACAACTGCCGTTCCGCCTTCTATGGCAATACCTTTATCGTTTCCTTCGCCGATTCGTTTCATCAGCGCTTTTTCGGCTGTTTCCTGTATGTTCACATCCAAAGTTGTAACAACATCGCAACCGACTTCGGGCAAAACATTCATTTCATCATTTATCGGTTTTCCTGCTATCATGGCTTGCAAACCATCTTTTCCTTTGAGATATTCATCAAACGATTTTTCTATTCCGCTCGAAGCAAAATCTTTGCTGTTTACTCTGCCGATGACTGCCCGCGCAAGCGAACCATAAACGGGAAGACGGGATGTTTTTTCGTTTGTTATTAATCCGCTGATTCCTTTACCATATCTGAAAACAGGAAATTGCAGCAATCTGTTCAATTCTATATAATCAATGTTTCTTCGTCCAATTTGTATGTTACGATAAGTTTCTTGCGAACCTCTTCGTGTTGTATCCTGTGTTTTGACGGATTTTCGGCAACATGTTTTTATAAAATTTTCGTACTCGTTTGCATTTTTATCTTTGAAAAGATTTGATAACGAATCGGCTAAACTTTTTATCTCACTGTTGATGTAATTGCTGGCGTTTATTGTATCGGCGCTGCGTTTTTCTTTGATTCTGTTTTCCAGTGCGTCTTTGCGTTTTTTGATTTCTTTTTCCGTAAGTCCGAGCGCTTTGCTTTCTTTTTTAAAATCCTGTCTGATCTTCCTGTAATACAAATCCATCTTTGCTTTTTTGTTATTAACAAGATTTTCTTTCAGAGCATAAAAATCAACTTTTATATCATATTTTGAAATTGAAACTGCAAGTAATCGCATATCGTGGCTATAAATATTTCCTCGACTTGCCTTTATTTGTTCGTTTGTTATTTTTTGAGCCTTGCTTTTTAAATCGGTAAAAAATTGCAAATAAATAATTTGAGCCACAATCAGTAAACTTAAAACCACTGTTAATAAATAAAACAGAGTTATTCGGCGTACTATATTTTTTACTGTTGTCATTTTACTTTATTTTTATGCGTATAAACGGATTTTTTGGCTCTTTCAATGTCAAATTTCTTTCCTGTATTTGTTTTATAATTTCAGATTTTTTCCCTGTTCTCATCAATTCCGATGATTGATATATATATTCGGTTCTCAATAATTTTATTTCTTTGTCTAACTTTTTATTTTCGCGAATTGTGTTTTCTACTGTGTAACAATAACCTATGTAAAATACTGCAAGAAAAAAAATGAAGAAAATATATCCTAAATGTTTTTGAATGTTTGAACTCACAAATATTTTTCCTGATATAATGTCTTTCAATACATTAGACCTGACTAAACTATCATTTTTATTTTCCTGTATGTCATTGTTTTTTTCTTCCATATCTATTTAATTTTTTCCGCAACTCTAAGTTTTGCGCTTCGCGCCCGACTGTTTTTTTCAATTTCCGAATCGTTTGGCACAATCGCTTTGCGTGTTATCAATTTAAATGGACAATCGGTATTTCCGTAAAAATCTTTTTCGATTTTCCCATCCACAGTTCCCGAACGCATAAAATTTTTTACCAATCTGTCTTCCAGCGAATGATAAGTTATAACAACCATTCTTCCTTTATTTTTCAGACTTTTGAGCGAATGAACAAGCATTTGTTCAAGAGCATCGATTTCCTGATTTACCTCAATCCTCAATGCTTGAAATACTTTTGCCAAAAATTTATTTTCATCTTTTTTAGGCGTAACGGGTTTTATCGCGTTCAAAAAATCGTTGACGGTTTTTATTTTCGTTTCACTGCGTTTTTCAATGATTATTTGTGCAAGTTGGTTTGCATTTGTCAGTTCTCCGTAATTGCGAAATATGCGTTTTAGTTCGCTTTCGTCATATTCGTTCAAAAGTTTTGCCGCCGAAAGATCCGAATTTTTATTCATTCTCATGTCAATATCAGTGTCATAACGAAATGAGAATCCGCGCGAAGCATCGTCAAAGTGATGCGATGAAACTCCAAGGTCTGCAAGTATTCCGTCAACTTCCGTAATTTTGTTATAACGCAGAAAATTGTGCAAAAAACGAAAATTGTTTCTCACAAAAATAAATCTGTCGTCATTTATTTTATTGGCTTCGGCATCGCTGTCGCGGTCGAATGAAACAAGTTTTCCGGTAGTTAAGCGTTTCAGAATTTCGCGCGAATGTCCGCCTCCGCCGAATGTAACATCAACGTATATTCCTGTCGGATTAATGTTCAAAGCATCAATGCTTTCGTTCAACAAAACCGGTATGTGATACATTTCATTCATTTCAACTTTTATAGGAATATTTGCTGTTAAAATTTACCCAAAAAATTTTGCAGCGGCTTTCGAAAATTCTTCTTCGTTCATTGTCAAAGTTTCAAATTTTGAAGCGCTCCAAATTTCAATATGGTCGTCAAAACCGATAAAAGCAATTTCGCTCGTTGCTTCAATCATGTCAAGCAACCGGCGCGGAATAATAATTCTACCGCTGATTTCATCAGGTGTAACTTCGGCGCGATTGCTCATAAACGTACGCCAAAATTCGGCTTGTTCCTTATTCAGCAAATTAAGTTTGCTTTTCATTTCATTTATCAACGTTGTCCATGCCTCAATGGTGTACATCGACAAACATTTTTGATAAAAATCTTTTTGTATCACCAAACGTTTTTCCGAATGTAAAAACAACTCAGCCTTGAATGCAGCAGGAAACACTATGCGTCCTTTTGCATCAATTTTACTTTTATATTCGCCTATGAATAGAGCCATTTTTTATTTATTTGTTTGGTTAATAATTAATTTTGTGCAAAGATATGTATTTTATGGGAAATTATGCCACTTTATGGCACTTTTATCTCAAATTATAAGATATTTTTGTTTAATTTATTGATTATTAATTATATATGTTTTCAACAACAAAATGTGTATAATCTGTTAATAATTATCTTAAAACATGTTAACTATCCTGTTAATATCTGTTGATAAGTTTTTCACAAATCTGTCACATAAAGATTGAAATGACCCTTATTTACATCAATTTTGATTGATTTTTCCAGAAAAAATGAAAAATATTGAAAATTTTCTGTTTTTCTTTGTTGATTTTTTCAATGCCTTTTTACATTTAAAAAATAAATTTATTGTTTTTTATTAGCAACATAATCAGGTTACTATATTCGCTAAAATGGAATTTATACTGTCAATTACATTTGGATTAATTAATTTTTTAACAATTTGTTTCGGATTTAAATTGTCTTTATGTCATTTTTTTATTATAAATTTGCACTGATAATCCTAAAATATACAAAATATTAACATAATTGTAACATATAATTATCTGTAAAACAGTGAAAATATAAAAATATTTTGTTGATTAAAAAAAATATTCTTAGTTTTGTCAATTATTATTATTATAAATTAAATATAAATCAATATAAAAATTATTATTTCATGGAATCGAAAAAAACAGAAAAAGCCGAACAATTACCTTTTGTTGTTAGCAAAGGAGTAAAGGAATGTTTAAACAAATTGTTAAACTATTTTGAAAATACTCAGCAGAAGTATTTTAGCGAAGTGAGTTTAATTGGGGAGTTAATCAAAATGTTATGCTCTATTAACGGTAAAAACGTTAATCTTGAAGCAGCAATTAAAGTTTGTGATTACGAATACGAAAATGCAATGCTTTATAACAAGCAGGCATTGGAAAGTTTACGTGATTTTGAGCAGTATATTATCAAAAATCGCGGTATGTTTAATATTAATGTAGAGGATACAATTACTCATTTAATTACTGTAACGCTGGACTTGAACAAAGCAGCAAATGGTTTCCACGGCAGTAATTTTAGAGATATAATCGAACTGGTAAACGAATCCGGTGAAAAGTAGTTTGATTGTTAACTCTAACATGTAAAAACCGCTCGAAAGGCGGTTTTTTATTTAGGCAGAAAATTTATTTCCATATCGAATCAATCATATATTTTATTATCTTTGCATGAAATATTTTGAAAGATGATAAAAAAAATAATTTCCATATTATTCGTAATTATATTGCTGATTGTGTGTGTTTTAGGTTATGTCAACATCAGGGATAAAAGCAATTCCGAGCCATATAATTTTTTAAATTTTGTCGGCAATAATGCTGTCGTTCACATTAGAGTGAACAATCCAGTGCAACTTGTCAGCGATAATGAAAATTCCGAATTTTTCAACCTGATTTATGCTAACGATAAATTCATTGTTCCTCTCATTACAAATCTGATTCCCGATATTGCAGACACAAATTTTACGGTTCGGCGCAATTCTGTCTATATTTTGTCATCGGCTTTTGTAAATGAAAGTAAATCACTTGATTTTGTGCATTTTGTTCCTGTAAAAAAACATGCCGATATTAATGAAATTTTAGCAAGTATTGCAACAAAAACAAACGAGACACTGAATACAGACAACGATATTTCGTGTTATGAATTTGACAGTTCAAAATTTTACATTCACAGTTTTGGCAATCTTGTTGCAGTAAGCGCCTCATTCAATGCATTAAAAAGTAATTTACAGCAAATTGAAAATAAACAGATACTTGCCCAAGATGCTCTTTTTACAGATGGAATTCGCATTTCGGGACGGCATACAGATGCAAATATTTTTATTAATTCAGCGCAATTACCTGACCTTATAAACGCTTTGCTCGACAAAAATATTTCGGACGAAGATGCTGATTTTATAAAAAACCTTGCACGCTGGTTTATTCTTGATGCCGATATAACAAAAAATCTCTGTAATTTCAGCGGTTTCGTTTACACAAACAATCAAAATTTTTTGAATGCATTAAATACGCAACAAAAATCAGAATTTAAAACATTAAAGACATTATCTCACGAAACGCTTGTAGCATATTCGATGCAAATCGGAAATGTTGACAGTCTGTTAATCAAATATAATGAATTTTTAAGCGTAACGACAAACAGTTATTTTGATAAACTTGCACAAATGAGCGATTTTCTTTATTTTGATGTTGCAGATTTTATCAAAGCGCTTTATCCCGAAGAAATTACGTTAACATACAATAAATATAACGGTTGGATGACATTGATTAAAGTTTTAAATGCCGAATCGGCTGTCGATGAATTAGAAAAATTTGATACATCAAACGCGCTTCCCGACATTATAACTGCAATATTCGGTAAACTTTTCAGTCTGAATAAAGGAAAGGAAATAAGCATTATAGACAATTTTATTGTTATATCAGAAAATAAAATACAGAACCTGAAAAATAATGGAATCCTTTCGGTAAATTCCGATTATATAATCGATGAATCGCTGGCTGCATTTTATGCAAATCCAGCAGGAATAAGCAAACTGTTTGATGCGCCGAAGAAAAAAAATAATGACTTTTTCAAAAATATTTTTATTGAAATCATACCTTCAAACAAAAAATTCTATATAAACTCAAATATCTTATTGTCGTCTTCACCCACACAGAATAAACTGCAAGAAGTAGTTGAAAATCACGAAATTTCCGTTGAAAATATTGCAGAAAACACAAATGCAAAATCTGCGAATATCATTCTCAAACAAAGCGTAGAAAATAATGTTGATAAACAAAAATATACAATACTGCAATACGAAAATAATCTGACTGAACTGGCGGACAACAATGCAAAACCGCTGTGGACAATGAATATTGACGAAAAAATCGAAGGTGATATTTTTGTTATAAATCCATTTAACAAAGGAACTGCATATTTGCTTTTCAACACCGAAAATAAGATTTACATGATTGATTTTAACGGAAAATCGATGCGTGGTTTTCCTGTTGCTTTGCCTGCAGCGGCAACAAACAGCGTATCGGTTTTCGCCTACGACCGCACATCCGATTTCCGTATTTTTATTGCATGTACAAACAAAAAAATCTATCTTTATAACACAGCAGGAGAAAAAATATCAGGATGGAAAATTCCTAAAACAGAAGGAATTGTGCAATCGCCCATACAGTTTTTACGAATGGATGGGAAAGATTATTTAGTTGCGTTTGACGATAAAAAAATCTATATTTTCAACAGAAAAGGTTATAAACGCGCAGATATAAAAGAAACTGTACAAATTCCCGTAAATGCCGAATTTGAAAAACTTTACAAACCTGCGCGATTAAGAATTAAGGACAAATCAGGAAAACAAATAACCATAAACCTTACAAACGGCAAAGTAACCCGCAAATAATACCAAAACAGCCTGAAACATCAATCTGTTTGATTGATAATCAATTTATACAAATTGCATTGTGTTTGCGATTTGGTATTAATCGCAATGCAAATTTTTTCTTAACCTTTTTACTGGGATTTGTCTTCCTCTAAATTAAGCGGGATGTTTCATAGCGCCTCAAAAAAAATTAACCGATTTCCTTTACATTCGCAAATAACCAACTCAACAATTTTTAATTATTCGTTGTTGACTGTTAATTAATTTACTAATTTTGTCATACAGTAAAAAATTTTAATCATGTTCGATAATAACCATTTACAAAGAATTGCAAAAAAACCTTTCTATCCCGACCTTAAACAGTCGTGGTTTCTGGTTTTGTTTCTCTTGCCTGCTTTATTCTTTTCATCTGCTTTACGCGAAATACTGAAAGGAATTGACATCGACAACAATGTTATACACTTAATTACATATTCCGTTAAACTCGGTATAATTGTGCTGATTGCATTTATATTT
The DNA here is from genome assembly GCA_031269545.1 of Prevotellaceae bacterium. Lineage (GTDB taxonomy): Bacteria > Bacteroidota > Bacteroidia > Bacteroidales > UBA932 > JAIRKV01. Next base: position 6,083 of record JAISYZ010000208.1, on the reverse strand, counting down.
AAAAAAAACATTAACGACAGACCGTTTGTTTATTACAAAAGCAAAGTTTCAGCATGGACTTATGTTCTCGTCATTCCTGCAATAATAGGTTTAAGCGGATTTGTTGATATTGCAGGAGTAATGATTTTACCCGAAATGCCTGATTACCTAAAAGAATCTTTGGGAAATGCTATGAATTCCAATCTGCCGACAATATTAACAGCCGTTGTTGCAGCTCCTGTTCTTGAAGAAATCATTTGTCGCGGAATAATTTGCGAAGGGTTAATAAAAAACATATCTCCACGAGCAGGAATTTTATGGTCGGCATTTATTTTTGCGGTAATACACCTAAATCCATGGCAAGGATTTTCGGCATTTGTCGTTGGTTGCTTTTTTGGCTGGATTTACTGGAAAACGCTCTCGATAATTCCATGTATTTTCATGCATTTTATAAACAACGGTTTGGTATTGTTTTTATATTATTATCATTGTGAAAAATTAGGCTACGATTTAGATACTCCCATCGCAGAAATTTACGGATTCAACGAAATAATTCTTATGCTCATATATGCAGCAATATTTTTGGCAAGTTTTGTATTGCTTGTAAGAATATTCAAATCGAAACGTATGCGGCAAACAAATGTATAAAAAAGCAGATTTTTTGTCGGTATAATTTTACAACCGTATTCCTGCAATATTATTTGCAGTTTCGTTAAATTCGTTTACAATCTCATCTATTATTTCTTTTGCTGAAATTATTTTTTGCAAATGCGATGCTATCTGTCCGATTTCCAGTTCGCCTTCGTCCATATCGCCTTCAAAAATTCCTTTTTTTGAACGTGCGCGACCAAGAATTTCTTTCAGTTCGCTGGCAGTTGCTCCACGATCTTCGGCTTCTTCAATACGATAATAAAAATTGTTTTTTATCATTCGCGTTGGAGATAATTTTTTCAGACAAAGCATGGTATCGCCTTCATTCAGAGCGCAGCACAAATTTTTAAATTCGTCGCTTGCCGAACTTTCGGCGCTCATAGCAAAACGTGTTCCTATCTGTACTCCATCGGCTCCGAGAACTATTGCCGCAAGCATTGCGTTTCCCGTAGCTATTCCGCCTGCGGCAATAAGCGGTAATGATATTGACTTGCGTACTTGCGGAATAAGCGTCAAGGTTGTTGTTTCTTCGCGTCCATTATGTCCTCCGGCTTCAAAACCTTCGGCTACAACAGCATCGACTCCTGCGTCTTCGCATTTTTTTGCAAATTTTGAACTCGATACTACGTGTGCAACAGTAACGCCCTTATCTTTTAAGAATTTTGTCCATGTTTTAGGATTTCCCGCCGATGTAAAAACAATTTTTACTTCTTCGTCAACAATAATTTTCATCAATTCATCAATATCGGGATAAAGCAACGGAACATTTACGCCAAAAGGTTTGTCGGTTGCCTGTTTTGTTTTTTGTATATGCTCGCGCAACACATCAGGATACATCGAACCTGCGCCAAGCAAACCCAAACCGCCTGCATTGCTTACTGCCGAAACCAGTCGCCAACCGCTGCACCAAACCATTCCTCCTTGAATTACAGGATATTTTATTTTGAATAATGTTGTAATTTTATTTTCCATAATTAATATTTTATGCACAAAGGTAATAATTATACTTTGCTCGATGTAAATTTGTGCGATTTTGATATTCTGGATCGGCGTAGCCAATCCAAAAATTTTAGGTTTTTCTTTTTAATCTCGCATTTTTACACAGCGCAAAGTATAATTTGTTGATTTGTTTGTCTATTTGTTGATTGGAAGAATAAATAAAAAACCTCTGCATAATCTTTTTTTATTCCACAGAGATGCACAAAGATTTTCTCCTGAATTTACTTAAAATCGAAATGCGTTGATACAGAGAACAAAACAAGTTAAGTTATTTTTCTATTTTTATTTGCGTGATATAAATTTCAGTTTCGTTTTCCTGTTTTGCATATATTGTTATTCTAAAAACTTCGTCTGCTTGGGTTGTATATATTCCTGTTAAATATATTCTTCCGTTTTTTTCATCTTTTTTATGCCGTATTTCAAATTCTTTCGGTTTGTAAGTTGAAAAAAAATCTTTGAAAATTATTGTTAACTGCGATCGACTGTAAAAATTATTTTTACCTGATATGCTGCAATTAACATTGTTGCCAAAACTCGCCGAAAGCGCAACAGCATTGCCTGTTGAAAAATTTTCTTTGATTTGAGAAAATAAATCATCCTGTGCAAAACTCACAGAGCTTGCAAAAAAAAACACAAGAATTATTTTTGATATTTTCTCCACTTAAATATATTTTACTGCCGTAAAAGTAATAATAATTAATTATTTTATGAGCAAAAATAATGCCAAAAACTATATATTGTTTATTTTTGTGATAAATATTTTAAAAAACATAAATGAAAATAACATTAATAATTACAGGAAAAACAAATTTTGAATGGGTTGCTCAAGCCTTTGAAATGTACTCGAAACGAATAAAAAAATATACACATTTCGATATAAAATACATTGCCGATATTAAGAATACAAAAAACATGACATCCGAAATTCAAAAAAACAAAGAAGGCGAATCAATATTGTCTGCTCTTGATACAAAAGACAATGTTGTTTTACTCGACGAGCGAGGCGAAGATTTGTCGTCTATTCAATTTGCCGGTTTCATACGCGGAAAGATAATTGCATCAACAAAATCGCTTGTCTTCGTCATTGGCGGCGCTTACGGATTTTCGCAGGATGTTTACAAACGAGCCGACTTGACATTGTCGTTATCGCGAATGACGTTTTCGCATCAATCGGTACGACTGATTTTTGCAGAACAACTGTACCGCGCATTTACCATAATCAATGGAGAACCATATCATCACGAATGAGCCTGCGGAATCTGTAATATTATCACATTTTTTATTACCTTTGCATGTTAAAATTGAAAAAAATGAAAAAAACAGAACGTATATCAGTTATTGATTTATTGAAATCCAAAGATTATGGAAAAGATGTTTGCGTAAAAGGCTGGGTGCGCACAAAACGGGGAAATAAAAACGTTGTATTCATTGCTGTAAACGATGGTTCGACAATCAAAAACATACAGATCGTTGCAGATGCTGCCAAATTCGACGAAAACCTGTTGAAACAAATAACGACAGGCGCAAGTGTTTGCATTTGCGGCGTTTTAGTTGAGTCGCAAGGTAGCGGGCAATCGGTAGAAATTCATGCCGAAACGATAAAAATTTACGGCATTGCCGACGACACATATCCTTTACAGAAAAAAGGACATTCGATGGAATTTTTGCGCGAAATAGCGCATCTTCGTCCGCGAACCAACACGTTTGGCGCTGTTTTCCGTATTCGACACAACATGGCTTTTGCTATTCACAGATTTTTTCACGAACGCGGATTTTTTTATTTTCACACGCCGATAATCACAGCATCCGACTGCGAAGGCGCCGGACAAATGTTTCAGGTTACGACTCTTGATTTGAAAAACATAAAAAAAACTGAAAATGGAGATGTTGATTTTTCAGAAGATTTTTACGGAAAACCTGCAAATCTCACAGTTTCGGGACAACTCGAAGGCGAATTGGCGGCAACATCTCTCGGATTGATATACACTTTCGGACCAACATTCCGCGCCGAAAATTCAAATACTCCGCGACATCTTTCGGAATTTTGGATGATAGAACCCGAAATGGCTTTTTATGAAATTGACGATAACATGCAACTTGCCGAAGATTTTATAAAATACTGTATTCGCTGGGCTTTAGACAATTGCAGCGACGACATTCAGTTCCTCTGCGACATGTTCGACAAAGAACTTATTGACAGACTGAACTTCGTTTTAGCAAACGATTTTGTTCGACTGAAATATTCGGAAGGAATTAAAATATTGGAAGATGCAGTTGCCAATGGACATAAATTTGAATTTTCCATTTATTGGGGAGCCGATTTGGCTGCCGAGCATGAACGATTTCTGGTAGAACAACATTTTAAACGTCCTGTGATATTAACCGATTATCCGAAAGAAATAAAATCGTTTTACATGAAACAGAACGATGACGGAAAAACCGTTCGCGCAATGGATGTTTTATTTCCTAAAATAGGCGAAATAATTGGCGGTTCGCAACGCGAAGAAGACTTTGAAAAATTGAAAAAACGCGCTGTTGAAATGAATATTCCCGAAAAAGATATTTGGTGGTACATGGATACTCGCCGTTACGGAACTGTGCCGCACAGCGGATTCGGACTCGGTTTTGAACGACTGATTCTTTTTGTAACGGGAATGACGAATATAAGAGACGTGGTTCCATTTCCGCGTACGCCAAAAAATGCAGAATTTTAATTTATCCCGGATAATTATATGCTCAAACAAACTCAAAATCTGAAACAACAGCAAAAATTAACGCCTCAGCAATTGCTGACAATAAAACTTTTGGAGTTGACGACAATTGAGTTGGAAGAACGCATAAAATCGGAAATCGAAGAAAATCCCGCTCTCGATGAAGGTGAAAATGATGAACAAAAAGAAATTGACGCCGAAACCGAAAAAAACGAGAAGACGGAAGATGATTTTTCGATAAAAGATTATTTTGATGACGAAGACGACAGTATTCCATCGTACAAATCGCAAACGCATAATTATGCGAACGACAACCGAAAGTTTGATTATGCCTTATCGTCTGGCGAAAGTTTTCAGCAATATCTGATTGATCAACTTGGATTCCACTCGTTGAACGAACATCAGCGCAACATTGCAGTTTTTTTGATAGGCAGCATTGACGATGACGGTTATTTGAGGCGCGATTTGAGTTTTATTTGCGACGATATTGCATTCAAACAAAATATCACCACAAATATTAAAGAACTTGAACATATACTTGAAATTATCCAGACATTTGATCCTACGGGAGTTGGATGCCGAAATTTGCAGGAATGTCTTTTGTTGCAATTAAATGCAAAACAGCCAACACAATCGATCAATGATGCAAAAAAAATATTATCCGAATATTTTGAAGAATTTACTAAGAAACACTATGATAAGATTTCAAAAAAAATGAGCATTACCGATGATGATTTACGAAATGCCGTTGCCGAAATAGTGAAACTGAATCCAAAACCCGGAAATCTCTTTTCTGACGATTACAGCGAACAGGGCAAAACCATCATTCCCGATTTTGTTTTGGATATTAAAGACGGCGAGCCTGTGATAGAATTAAATTCATATAACATTCCCGAGTTACGCATAAATGCAAATTACATGCAAATGATGCGGCAATACGCATCGAAAAAAGAGAAAATAAATATTCAGGATAAAGAAACAGCGCAATTTATAGGACAAAAAATAACTTCGGCAAAACACTTCATCGATGCAATACAGCAAAGGCAAAAAACGCTGATAAATGTAATGAAGATAATTGTCGATTTGCAGCGCAATTATTTTTTTTCGGGCAATGAAAATCAATTGAAACCAATGGTACTGAAAGACGTTGCCGCACGTACAAACCTCGATGTATCTACTATTTCGCGAGTTTTGAACGGAAAATATATTCAAACATATTTTGGCATATTTCCTTTACGATACCTTTTTTCGGAATCGGTGCATACAAAAGATGGAGAAGATGTATCAAGCCGCGAAATAAAAGCGATTTTGCAAAAGTGCATCAACGAAGAAGACAAATCAAATCCGCTGGTTGACATAGAATTAGAACAAACGCTGAAAGAAAAAGGTTACGATATTGCTCGCCGCACAGTTGCAAAATATCGCGAACAGCTTAATATTCCCGTTGCCCGACTCAGAAAAGAAATATAGCTGTTAATAAAACTCATTATTTATTCTCTCCTTAAAACCCTAACTCCGCAAAAAATTACCCCGTCTAACAAAAAAAATTGGGTCAAATGTCAGAAAAACTTTGTTATATCAATTTTTTGTTGTAATTTTGCGCTTACCTAATTAGGTTGTCTATTAGGATTTTGTTTAATTTAAAATATTGATTAATATGTATTTACCGGAATGGATTCAGAAATACAAGGAACCGCGGACAGAGATCAAACATATAAAAAACGGTTTCTACAAGTACGAAGT
>JAISYZ010000081.1 GCA_031269545.1 Prevotellaceae bacterium | reverse complement strand
GTGGCAGCATTTGCAGCAGTGGCTGCCTCGTGCAGCAAAGACGATCCCGCACCCGTACAGGCTGCAGGAGTAACGCTAAACAAGACAACGCTTTCGCTCGTTGTCGGTACTGACGAAACATTGACGGCAACGGTAACTCCCGACAATGCAGCCGACAAAACCGTAACATGGACAAGCAGCACCCCGACTGTGGCTACTGTTGTTGATGGACTGGTAACCGCTGTTACTGCAGGTTCGGCTACGATTACAGTAAGCACAGCCAACGGCAAAACCGCTACCTGCGAAGTAACCGTAACCGTACCGTCCGATGTATATGTTGCAGGATACGGATATAGTGGAAATAACGCTGTAGCCAAAGTATGGAAAAACGGCACGGCGACCGCGCTTACAGACGGAACAAACAATGCCTATGCCTATTCGGTTTTCGTGTCGGGCGATGATGTATATGTTGCAGGAGATGAATATAACGGAAGCAAGTACATCGCCAAAGTATGGAAGAACGGCTCGGTAACCTCGCTTACCGATGGCACAAACCATGCCTATGCCTATTCCGTTTACGTATCGGGCAGCGATGTGTATGTTGCAGGAACCGAAATGATTGGAATCATGATTGTAGCCAAAGTATGGAAAAACGGCGCTGTTACTGCGCTTACAGACGGAACAAACGATGCATGGGCAAGTTCGGTTTACGTATCAGGAAACGATGTATATGTTGCAGGATCCGAATATAGTGGAAACAAACTTGTAGCCAAAGTATGGAAAAACGGCACGGCTACCGCGCTTACAGACGGAACAAACAGTGCATCGGCAAGTTTGGTTTACGTATCGGGCAGCGATGTATATGTTGCAGGATACGAAGATAACGGAAGCAGAAATGTAGCCAAAGTATGGAAAAACGGCACGGCGACCGCGCTTACCGACGGAACAAACGATGCCGATGCATATTCGGTTTACGTGTCGGGCAGCGATGTATATGTTGCAGGATCCGAATCTAACGGAAGCAGATATGTAGCCAAAGTATGGAAAAACGGCGCTGCTACTGCGCTTACAGACGGAACAAACGCGGCATGGGCAAATTCGGTTTACGTGTCGGGCGGCGATGTATATGTTGCAGGAATGGAAAGCTATGTAGCCAAAGTATGGAAAAACGGTGTCCTGTTTCAGACGCTTGATGGTGATGAAGCAACCTCCATATTTGTAAAATAATGATTAAATAATTAATAATTAATAATTAATAACGCAAGGGCGAAGATTTTTCGCCCTTTGTTTTTTATGCTTGTCATTGCGAGGGCGCAGCCCGAAGTAAGCCAGAAAATCCAGTCAAACCGTCATTGCGAGGAATGAAATGACGAAGCAACCGAAGCTCGGCGCAGCCAATCCAGAAAATAATTAATAATTAATAATTAACAATTAAAAAAGGACGTCATTGCGAGGAATGAAATGACGAAGCAACCGAAACCCGCAGGGTTCGGCGTAGCCAACCGCAGCGGAGCTCAACGGAGTTAATCCAGAAAAATAAACGAGAAGACAACCTAACAGGTTTCGGAAACCTGTCAGGTTTGATAATAATGACTGTCCCGTCAGGGACATTTTTATTTTAAGGAAAGACTAAATATTTTATGTTCTTTTTAATGAACGACTGATTAAAAACGGTACAAAAAATTCATTCCCATTGTTTTATTATTGTAGGTTGGAAAAATAAAAGTCTGAGTGCGTTTTGACTTTTTACGATTAAACATTTTTTGCAGGTAAGGATAAGTCCAATACACAATTTTTGTAGAAATAATTCCAATACCGGCTCCGGCAACAACATCGCTTACCCAGTGTTTGTCATTCAATATTCGCGAAACGCCTATAAGCGATGCCATTGTGTAACTGCCAACACTAATCCATATCGATTTGTCCTTATATTCCTGATGCAAAAATTCGGCAGCAACAAAAGCCGTAGCAGTATGCCCCGAAGGGAAAGAATTATATTTTGAACCATCGGGACGCATTCTTTTTGAAGCAGTTTTTGTTGCATATACTATGCCTGTTTCCAGCGTGTTGCTTAAAGCATATAAAATAGCCATATCCGATAATTTATGTTTGCTTTCGACTCCTGCAAGTTTCAAACCGAACGCTGCAACTGCCGGCGAAAATTGAAGATAATCATCCAAACGATTGTTTGTCAAAAATTTTCGCTTATGAACGTTGTCATCGGTATCACTGTCTATTTTGACTAATTCTTTATTGTCGAGCGAATATATGCCGTAAGCAATCATCAGCGATGGAATTCCTGCGCCTATCAAAATATTTTCTTTTACGCTATTTGATTTCAGATTTTGAACAGTGTCAGTCGCCAGAAAAGTTGTATCACTGTATTGCGCCGACAATAAATTTACATTAATAAATGATATGAAAACAAACAGCAATATCTGCTTTGTGAAATTTAAATTCATAATTAAAACTGTATTTTAAGATTTATAAAAAGATACTCGCACGGGTATGAGCGAGTCGTAAATATTGTGCAAAATTACGCAAAAAACTGTAAGTACCTTTGAAATTAAATGAAAATAAACCTTTTATAACAAAAGTTAAAAGTCGTTTCATGTAAAATATTGACAGATTTGCATATCAGCGAATAATATTATAATACATTTAATATAAAGCAGATAAGTTTAATATCGGGAAAACGGTGCAGATAAATATTCATAATCAGTTGTAATAAAACTTGGAAATAAATTTTTGTGAAATATGTTGAAATTTGCAAACGATAAATATTGTATTGATGATTTTCGATATAAAAACTGCTGAAATTTAATATTTTGCCGTATTAATTTATTGAATTTGATTTATTAAAATGTCGTACTGAAAAAAGTTTTTTATAAATAATATTGGTAATTAGAAAAAAAAACCTACCTTTGCAGCCCCTAAAAAGGGAATAAAAAAATAGGTATTAACTGAAATATAATGGACACACTAAGTTACAAAACAGTTTCGGCAAACAAAGCTACAGTAAAAAAAGAATGGGTTTTGATTGACGCAACAGATGTGGTTTTAGGACGTCTTGCATCACGCGTAGCGCTTATACTTCGCGGCAAGACAAAACCTAATTATACCCCTCACGTTGATTGCGGCGATAATGTTGTAATTATCAATGCTGAAAAAGTGAGACTCACAGGTAAAAAGTTGACGGATAAAGTTTATATTCGTCATACAGGTTATCCCGGCGGGCAAAGGTTTGCAACCCCAAGCGAATTGCTAAAACGTAAACCTCTCGCAGTAATAGAAGAAGCAGTCAGGGGAATGCTTCCGAAAAACAGACTTGGCGCACAACTGTTTCGCAATCTGTATGTATATGCAGGCGGCGAACATCAACAGGAAGCGCAAAAGCCTAAACAAATTAATATAAACGAACTTTTATAATTAAGAATGGAAGTAATTAATGCACTTGGAAGAAGAAAGGCTGCCATAGCACGTATTTACATTAGCGCAGGCAAAGGAAACATTACTGTCAACGGTCGCGAATTGAAAAACTACTTTCCATCTGATTTGTTGCAGTACGTAGTAACACAACCGCTTGTATTAACAGAAAATGTTGAGAAATACGACATAAAAGTTAATCTTACAGGCGGCGGAACAAGAGGACAGGCAGAAGCATTACGTTTGGCTGTCGCTCGCGGACTGTGCAAAATAGATGCGGAAGCCAATCGCCGCGTGTTGAAAGAACATGGACTGTTAACCCGCGACTCGCGCGTTGTAGAACGTAAAAAACCGGGACGTCCCGGAGCTCGCAAAAGATTTCAGTTCAGCAAACGTTAGAATTGAATTGAATTTTTTTTTGAATATTAAGATTAATATCAAAATACAAAAACTATGGCAAAGCACAACAGCGGTTTAATTGATAATAAAATAACGAAAAAAAAACAATGCTGCTGTTGCGAGAAATCGTTTCGATCGAATAAAATACGCTACGAAAACGATTGATGAAATGAGTAAACAAAATGTTTAATAAAAGGTTTTAAACCAAAAAAAATTAATTAAAAAATGTCAAGAACAAATTTTCAAGAATTACTTGATGCAGGTTGCCACTTCGGACACCTGAAAAGAAAATGGAATCCCAAAATGGCGCCGTACATATTTATGGAAAAAAACGGCATCCATATTATCGACTTGCACAAAACAGTAGTAAAAATAGATGAAGCGGCTCACGTGCTTAAACAAATAGTTCGTTCAGGTCGCAAAATTCTGTTTGTCGCAACAAAAAAACAGGCAAAGGATATTGTATCCGAAAAGATAAAAGCAATAGGAATGCCTTACGTTACAGAACGCTGGGCTGGCGGAATGTTAACCAATTTCCCGACAATCCGTAAGGCAATCAAAAAAATGAACGTTATTGACAGAATGAGTACGGATGGAACATTCGACACACTGTCAAAACGCGAAAGATTACAGGTAACGCGTCAGCGTGCCAAATTAGAAAAAAACTTGGGTTCGATAGCCGATATGGCAAGACTTCCCGCAGCAGTTTTTATAGTTGATATACAAAAAGAAGCAAATGCAGTGAAAGAAGCAAATCGCCTCAACATTCCCGTATTCGCAATGGTTGATACTTGTTGCGACCCGACACCAATAGATTATGTGATTCCTGCAAACGACGATGCGGCAAAATCAATATCGCTTATAATAGATATTGTTTGTCAGGCAATCAGCGAAGGAAGCGAAGAACGTAAAGTAGAACGCGAAAAAGAAGAAAGCAGCGCTGCCGCAAAAAAAGAAACAGCCAGCAGCGAAGTAAAAGAATCTTCGGGAAAGAAAATACGCGCTCGCAAAAACAAAAGAGATTATAAATAAACAAAAACGTTTAAAATTATAAAAATATGGAAATTAAAGTTGCAGATATAGCCAAACTGAGAAAAATGACAGGCGCAGGAATGATGGACTGCAAAAATGCACTTTCTGAAGCAAATGGCGACTTTGACAGAGCGCAGGAAATAATAAGAGAAAAAGGTAAGCTCGTTGCCGCAAAACGCGCCGACAGAGAAACTACCGAAGGAAGCGTAATAGCAAAAATAACAGCCGATAAGCGTACAGGCATTATTGTCGGCATAGGTTGTGAAACGGATTTTGTTTCAAAAAATCAGGAATTTCAGAATATGGCAAATACAATTGCCGAAGTTGCAGTAAATCAACTTCCATCTGATGCCGAAGCGCTGAAAACATTAAAAACAGGCGATGAAAGCGTTGAAAACATTATCACTCAACAAACAGGAAAAACAGGAGAAAAACATCAACTTTGCTATTATTCGCAAATAAAAGGCGAATACGTTTCGGGATATATTCACATGACGGGAAAACTGGCTTCGATAGTTGCATTCAGCAAAGTTATCGATGCCGAAGTAGCAAAAGAAATAGCAATGCAGGTTGCAGCAATGAACCCTGTTTCGGTTTCGGAAGATGATTGTCCAGCCGAAATAAAAGAACGCGAATTGAAAATAGGACGCGAAAAGGCAATCATGGAAGGTAAACCTGAAAACATTGTTGACCGCATTGCCGCAGGCAACTTAAATAAATTTTATAAAGAATCAACATTGTTGAATCAGGCATTTATCAAAGATGCAAAACAGACGGTAGCAGATTATATTAAGTCAATTGACAAAGACGTAAAAGTTCTCGGATTTATACGTTTTTCGTTGAGCGATTAATTAATTTATTCATTTTAATTTTAATATTTGAGAGCATTCAAAAAACTGAATGCTCTTTTTTTATTTTAAATCTGAATTAGATATAAGCGCTCTGATAATCCATCTGTTATACTTTGCTCGGCGTAGCCAATCCAGAATATTGACGCTCATTATTATTGCCGGCTATCTGAAAAGAGACAGTGCTGTTGCGAGTTCGGCGATAATAGACGTAAGAGTATTAATTTTTTCAGGAAAATAAGGTTTAAGATGTTCAATCTCAAGCATAAGTTTCTTTATTTCCTCTTTAAGAAGTTGCTCTTGGGCAACGAAGCCGCCGCGTCTAAATACATCGTATGCCTCTGCATTGACCGTTACAGAAAAGCCGTCGGTTGTCCTTGTGATACGGCAAAGCCCAAGTGATGAAAACTGTTGTAAAACGGCTACAATAATGTGTTCGGGAGCGCTGATAATATTAAAATATTCTTTTATATTTACAAAAAAAGAACGAGCCACGTTATCATTAATAAGTTTTGACAATAAATTTGTCTTTTAGTTCTGGAGTTAGCATAAATGATTAAAATTTAAAATGCATACTCAATATTTCACCTGGAATTATTATCTTTGCAAATAAAAAATAAGAAGAAGATATGAATTTATTGAATTTCACAGAGATGTATCCCGATGAGGCGAGTTGTAAAGC
>JAISYZ010000078.1 GCA_031269545.1 Prevotellaceae bacterium | reverse complement strand
GAATTTTGTTATAAGTTCAACCGCAGGTATTTTGGTGAACAATTGTTTGACAGACTTTTAATAGCTGCTGTGTCATACAAAAACCAATTTAGGTATAATATTAAGTAATCATTTAAAATATTATGAAAATAGCAATAGCAGGAACGGGTTATGTGGGGCTGGTTACAGGAAGTTGTTTTGCCGAAATGGGAACCGATGTTACATGCATCGACGTGGACAGCAAAAAAATAAAAAACCTCAAAAACGGCATTATTCCTATATTTGAACCCGGTTTGGACGAAATTGTAGAACGCAACACCAGAGCGGGACGCTTGCATTTCAGCACATCGATAGTCGATTGCATAAACGATATTGAAGTTTTGTTTATTGCAGTCGGTACGCCGCCGCAGGAAGATGGCAGCGCTGATTTACAGCATGTTCTGAATGTTGCAAAAACAATAGGACAAAATCTTGAAAAATATATTCTGGTTGTAACCAAAAGCACTGTTCCCGTTGGCACATCACAAAAAGTGCAGCAAACGATTGATTATGAACTTAAAATCCGCAATAAACATATTGAATTTGACGTTGCATCCAATCCCGAATTTTTGAAAGAGGGAGATGCCGTTAACGATTTCTTAAAACCCGACAGAATTGTGGTCGGCGTAAATTCGGAACGCGCTAAAAAACTCATGACAAAGTTGTATAATCCGTTCATGATAAATAATTTCCGTATGATATTCATGAATATTGCATCGGCAGAAATGACAAAATATGCAGCAAACTCAATGCTTGCAACCCGTATAAGTTTTATGAACGATATTGCAAATCTTTGCGATCTGCTTGGCGCTAATGTAAATATGGTGCGACAAGGCATTGGCTCAGACTTGCGCATAGGTTCAAAATTTCTCTATTCGGGTTGCGGATATGGAGGTTCATGTTTTCCGAAAGATATAAAAGCGCTTATACAAACAGCAAAAGAACATGGATATAATATGCAGATATTAAATGCAGTAGAATATGTAAATGAGGAACAAAAGAAGATAGTTTTCAAAAAACTCGATAAACATTTTAACGGCAATTTGGCAGGAAAAACAATTGCTGTTTGGGGACTGTCGTTCAAACCACAAACCGACGATGTAAGAGAAGCTACATCTATAGAAACGATTAAAATGCTAATTGATGCAAAATGCAAAGTCAACGTATATGATTTTGCTGCAATGCAGGAAGTTAAATCTATCTTTGGAGATAAAATAAATTACGCCGAAAATATGATGGATGCAACAAAAGATGCAGATGCTCTGCTGCTTATAACAGAATGGAAAGAATTTCGTCTTCCAAACTGGGAACAAATAAAAACACAAATGAAAACACCTGTAATTATCGATGGACGAAATATTTACAATCGCGAACAACTTACAGAAATGGGATTTTCATATTATGGAATAGGACAATAAATAAAATTAATAATATTCATCTCAAAAAAAACAAAAAATGAAAAGAATTAGTCTAATTATCATTATCTTATCATGCGTGTTATTTACAGCATGTAAAAGTAAAATCGACAAATTAAACGCACAAGCCGACGAGGCAATAAACAGCGTTTTAAACAACTACGATTATGCAGGACTTGCCGTTGCGGTTGTCTGCGAAAACGAAATCGTGTACTCAAACGAATTTGGTTTGAAAAATGTTGAAACACAGGAAAAAATAAGCAAAGACAACCTGTTTCGCATAGCATCAATCTCGAAAACGTTTACATCAACAGCAATCATGCAACTGTACGAACAGGGAAAATTCAGTCTTGAAGACGATATTAGCGATGCGCTTGGTTACAGCGTTCGCAATCCGAGATTTCCCGATGCAAAAATCACATACAAAATGCTGCTTTCGCATACATCAAGTCTGAGCGATGCCGAAGGATATTTTGATTACGATATTCTTAAACCCGAAATTAATCCGAATTATGCAAACGCTTATTGGGATTACGCTCCGGGCGAAAAGTACAATTATTGCAATCTCGGTTTTAATCTGCTCGGAGCGCTTGTCGAAATTCATTCCGGCTTGCGATTTGATGTTTATATGCGTCAAAATCTGTTAGTTCCGCTTGGTATCATTGATGCAGGATTTAACATTGATTCATTGGACAATTCAAAATTTGCCAAAATATACACTCGTCAGGATTCCGTTTGGGTTGAGTCAACCGATGCATACAAAAGCCGCTCAGCCGAAATGGAAAATTATACGCTCGGCAAAAATGCAGTGCTGTTTTCGCCAACCGGAGGAATGAAAATATCGGCGGTAAATCTGGCAAAATGGATGCTGTGCAGAATGAATTACGGGAAACTTGATGCGGCGCAAATAATAAGCGAAGAAACGTCAAAACTGATGTACACAGTTGTAGAGCCGACAAACGGTGCAAGTTCGTACGGACTGGGAATCGTAATTTCAAAAGATTTGGTTGAAGGCGATACGCTTATCGGACACACCGGCGGCGCTTACGGACTTACAAGCGCAATGTTTTTCAATCCCGACAAAAAATTCGGCGTTGTGATGATGACAAACGGAATTTCTCCAAAAAACGGACAGAATAAAATAATTCCCGATATTGTAAATGCGATGTATAAGGTTTTCGTTAAAAAATGACAACATACATAAAGCAATAACATACAGTTTTTTATGCAAGGTAAAATACAATTTTCAATAATTTATTGGCAAGTATGTATAAATTAAAATCAATAAGATGGAATATAATGTATATTGCGATGAAAGTTGTCATTTAGAAAGAGATAACATTAATGTCATGGTATTAGGCGCTATTTGGTGTTTAAAAGAAAAAAAACATGAAATTTTTAAAAAAATAAAAGAAATAAAATCATTACACAAGATTTCTCAAAATTTTGAAATTAAATGGAACAAAATATCTCCTTCAAAGAAAGATTTTTATTTAAATTTAATTGATTACTTTTTCGATGATGATGATATTTATTTCAGAGCGTTAATTATTCCTGATAAATCAAAATTGGATCATAAATTTTTTCAGCAAACGCACGATGAATTTTATTATAAAATGTATTTTAATTTATTAAAAGTAATATTTACACCCACAAACTCTTATAATATATTTATAGATATAAAAGACACTAAAAGTCAGGAAAAAATAGAAAAACTCAAAACGGTTCTGCAAAACAGTCATTATGATTTTGACAAAACAATTATAAAAAATTTGCAGCAAATAAGGTCTAATGAAGTAGAACTTTTACCATTAGCCGATTTATTAATAGGAGCAATAACATATCATCACAGGCAACTTCAATCAAATACGGCAAAATTACAAATTATAAAAAAAATTCAGGAAAGGTCAAAATATTCATTGCATAACTCTACTTTATGTAGAGAAAACAAAATGAATCTGTTTGTTTGGAAATCTCAAAATACGTTGATGGAATTATGAAAAATTTGAAATCGCCTCCATTAATTCAATTAAGTGACTTTGATGGCATTTTTGAAAAATACAATGCCGCAGTTTATGAAATATTTAAAAGTGATTTTGTTATTAATAAGCCTGTTTTCGAAGGAAAAAAATTAAGATTGAAATCTCATCCATGTATAGACAATAAAGAATATACTTATTACCATTTCACTCATTCCGGAAATATTGAAAATGAACGTATCCCCGATTTGAGACGAATGGAAAGAATTGGTTTTCCAAAGCCTATGATCAATTGCTCAAAAAGCAACAAACTAAAAGTGTGGAGAAATAAACGAGGAAATAAATATCGAATACTGATTTTTCATGAAGAAGAAAAGTATTTAGTTGTACTCGAAGATAGAAAAAATTTCATAATCCCATGGACGGCTTATTATGTAGAACATAACAACAGAATAGAAAAATTAAGAAAAGAATATAAAAACCGAAACCGCTTGAAGAAACGGTTTCTTTTCTCCTTTAACACATGGTCAATGAGATAGCGCAAAGATACGACAATTAATTCATATATAAAGAATAATCAAAAAAATAAATTACAATATGCTCATAATCAATTTTTTAAAAATGTTAAAATAAAATATCTTTTATGCACAATAAAATACAATTTTCAATCGTAGTTCCCGTTTTGAATCGTCCAAATGAAATTCAGGAGTTTTTAGAATCTTTATCACAGCAAACCGACAAGGATTTTGAGATTATCATAATGGAAGGAGAATCACTGCAACCATGCGATGAAATTTGCAAAAAATATTCAAAAGGATTAAATATAAAACACATTAAAAATCAGATATTAAGCCGCAGCATCCGCCGCAATTCAGGCATTGAAGCAGCGACAGGAAACTATGTGATACTTTTTGATTCGGATTGTATTTTACCACCACAATATATTGAAACAGTACGAAGACAACTTACTGAAAATTATGCAGATTGCTTTGGAGGACCCGACAAGGCGCATAAATCGTTCAATACGCTTCAAAAAGCCGTAAATTATTCGATGACTTCGTTATTCACAACAGGCGGGATTCGTGGCGGGACGAACAAAAGCGAGAATTTTCTCCCACGAGCATTTAATATGGGATTTTCAAAAGAAGTATATGCAAAAGTCGGCGGATATGCTGACATTATCGGCGAAGATATTGATTTGAGTATGAGAATAAAAGAAGCGGGATTTTCGATTCGTCTGATAAAAGATGCTTTCGTCTATCATAAACGCAGATTAACATTAAAAAAATTCTATAAGCAGACATATACTTTTGGTTGCGCCCGCATTGTTTTTGCAAGCAGGCACAAAGGTTCGCTCAAAATATTGCACCTGTTGCCTGCGTGTTTTACACTGGGGAATTTAGTACTTGTTGCGGCAAGCATAATTTGGGCTTGTATATGGTTTCTGTTGCCGATATTAATTTATGCTGTAACAATTTTTATTGATTCTTTTATAAAAAACAAAAGGATAACAATATCATTGCTTGCAATATTAACAAGTTACATTCAACTTTTTGGTTATGGAAGCGGATTTTTATATGAAATGATAACGCACAGAATATCAAAAAAAACAGCAGAAAAAATGTACAGACAGTAAAAATTTGAATGTTTTCATGCTTCATATTTGATTTTTTGTAACTTAGCATGATTGATTAATAAATATTGATAAATCCGAGAACGATAAATGTAACACTCGAAAACAACTACACTTTGCACGTTTGGTTTACAATTGGCGAAGAAGGTCGTTTGGATCTCAACCCTGCAAATTTCAAAACAAATTTGAAATTTGCAGGGTTTGGTGTTTTTTATTATCTTTGCAAAAAAATCAATGACTAAAATTAAAAAACGACATAATGACATTTGTGTTAAACTGCTTATAATAAAAGATTTAACAAGTATTTAAAAGTAAAAAAATCAATAATTAAATTCTAAATGTATATAAATCGCCATATCGAAAATCAAATTGCGCATGCAATTAATAATTATCCTGTTACGGCAGTAACAGGACCTCGGCAATGCGGAAAATCCACTTTGGCAAAACAAATAATGCAAAATATTCCAAGCAGCATTTATCTGGATTTGGAACGTCCGTCTGATTTTCAGAAAATTGAAAATGCCGAATGGTATTTCAGTACCCAAAAAAACAATTTGATTTGCATTGATGAAATACAGCGCAAACCCGACCTGTTTCCTCTTATCCGCAGTTTGACAGACGAATGGGGCGGCGCCGGTCATTTTCTAATATTGGGTTCGGCTTCGCAGGACTTAATAAAACAATCGTCTGAATCATTAGCCGGACGAATTGTTTATAAGAATCTTACGCCTTTTTTATGGACAGAAATAGATTCGTTGTACAAAATCGAACATTATTTGGAAAGAGGAGGCTTTCCGCAAAGTATATTACGCACCGACACAGACATTTCCGTTGAATGGCGTGAAAATTTTATTTCCACATTTTTGGAACGTGATTTATTGCAGTGGGCGAATTTTAGTTCTCAAACCATGCGCCGTTTGTGGCAAATGCTGGCGCATTTGAATGGTCAAACAGTAAATTATTCATTAATAGCATCTTCATTAGGCGTAAGTTCGCAAACAATCAAAAATTATATTGATTTGCTTAACGGTACTTTTATGATAGAAGTTGTTTTGCCGTATATTTCAAATTCAGGCAAGCGACTGGTAAAAGCGCCAAAAATATATATTTCCGATTCGGGTATCACTGCCGCATTACTGGGTTTACGCAATTTTGACGAAATGTCGGGACATCCTGTGTTCGGCTTTATCTGGGAACAGATAGTACTTTCCAATCTTAAAGGATGGTATCGCAATGCTGAATTTTTTTATTATCGCACGGCGAGCGGCGCAGAAATAGATTTTGTGATGCGTTTCCGAAATCGCATTATTGCAATAGAATGTAAAGCATCATTTGTACCAAGCCTTTCAAAAGGAAATTATAATGCCATAGAAGATATTGCGCCCGATCATACTTTAATTGTTACGCCGGCAACAAAGTCATGGTCAATGAAAAAAGGGATAGATGTTGTTTCGCTGAAAAATTTAGAAGATATTATTGCACAAAAATGTATCCAATAAATATTTGACTGTAAAATTATGAAAATAAAATTTTTTGTTTAACTTTACAGCAAATATATGAAAAGACAAAATATATATCAGGATTTGGTAAACTTGCATAGAGTATTGAGAATATTGTCTTGATAATCAAAGACTTATACGCTCGAAATCTCTACATTATTACTAATTCCATATATCAAGTTATAAAAACATAAAAATATTAGTATATTAATCATATTATCAGATTATTATGAAAGTTGTTATTTTAGCAGGAGGATTCGGAACGCGCTTGAGCGAAGCAACCGCAATAATTCCCAAACCAATGGTAGAAATTGGAGGAAAACCTGTATTGTGGCATATTATGAAAATATACAGCAGTTACGGTTTCAACGATTTTATTATCTGCTGCGGTTACAAGCAATATGTTATAAAAGAGTATTTTGCCAATTATTTTCGTCATAATTGCGACATGACTGTAAATTTGGAAGACAACAGTGTCAATATCCTTGATAATCATTCAGAACGGTGGAAAGTAACCATGATTGATACGGGAATAAACACATTAACAGGCGGACGGGTAAAACGCATTCAAAAATATATTGGAAATAATTCATTTTTACTGACTTACGGCGATGGACTTTCGGATGTTAATATATTAAAAAGCATAGAAGAACATAAAAAATCAGGGAAAATACTCTCACTTTTAGCATATCAGCCAAGCGGACGTTTGGGAGTGCTTGAAATAGAAGAAGATGGAATTGTACGTACCTTTTTGGAAAAGCCCAAAGAAAGTGGCTCTTGGATTAATGGTGGCTTTTTTGTTTGCGAGCCAAAATTATTTGACTACATAAATGGTGATAATGAGATGCTTGAGTATGAACCAATGCAAAGAATTATACAGGAAAAACAACTCTATGCTTATAAACATTACGGATTTTGGAAACCAATGGATACATTAAGGGATAATAACGAATTAAATGAACTTTGGAACTCAGGAAAGGCGCCATGGAAAATATGGTGATTTTTTAATATTTGTAACAATATGATTATCAGCAAAATGCAAAATCGATATTTGAATTGCAAGTTTAAATGATACAATATATTTATCAATATACCAGTTAGTTATATGATTTTTACCGATTTTTTGGAAAAATGAAATAAAAGATTAATGAATTTATATGTAAGTAAAATAATACCAGACAATTAACAATGATAGAATTTTATAAAAACAAACGGGTTCTGATAACAGGACATACGGGATTTAAAGGTTCGTGGCTTGCAATATGGTTAACTCAATTGGGAGCTCAAGTTATTGGTTTTGCGCAAAATCCATACACAAAAAAAGATAATTTCGTTTTATCGGGAATAGGCGAAAAAATTATTGACTTGCGAGGAAATATTTGTGATCTGTATCAGATGACGAAAATCTTTGAAAAATATCAACCTGAAATTGTATTTCATTTAGCTGCGCAATCGCTTGTCCGTGAGTCATATAAATATGCTGCTAAAACATACGAAACAAATGTAATGGGAAGCATCAGATTAATGGAAGCATTTCGCTATTGCAAGTCTGCAAAAGTTGCAATAATGGTTACAAGCGACAAATGCTACGAAAATAGAGAACAGCAAACTCCATATAATGAAGAAGATGCTATGGGCGGCTATGATCCGTATTCATCGTCAAAAGGAGCGGCAGAGATTGCAATTTCGTCGTGGCGGCGCTCGTTTATGAATCCAAAAAACTACTCAATGCACAGAAAATCAATAGCAAGCGTACGTGCAGGAAATGTTATCGGCGGCGGCGACTGGACAAAAGACAGAATAATTCCCGACTGCATCCGGGCGATTGAAGCAAATACCGCAATCGACATCCGAAATCCGAAAGCAATTCGTCCATGGCAGCATGTGCTTGAACCATTGAACGGATACTTGCTTTTAGCGCAAAAAATGTGGGAAAATCCGACGGACTATTGCGAAGGATGGAATTTTGGACCCTTACCAAATTCTATTGCAAATGTCTGGGAAATAGCAAATAAGATAATTGACCATTACGGGAAAGGCAATCTGAATAAAATTAAATTAAACGATAATTTACATGAAGCCCAACTGTTGACTCTTGACATTAAAAAAGCGCAATCGCGTTTAGGCTGGAATCCCCGTTTAACCTTAGATGAAACCGTTGAATTTACAGTAGAATGGTATAAAAATTATAAGTCATTGGATATATATGATTTGTGTGTAAATCAAATACTTAAATACCTGAAAAAATGAACATTACAAAAACAAATATTGATGGTCTTTATGTTATAGAAATCAAGCCATTTTATGACGCAAGAGGACAGTTATTTAAGCCTTTTACTTCAAGTTTTTATTCAAATAACATTACTAACGATATTAATATCAACATTAAAGAAGTTTGGTTTACCAAATCGAAAATGAACGTAATACGCGCAATGCATTTACAGACAGGCGAATTTGCCTGCGAAAAAATTGTTTCAATCATTAGCGGAAATGTTCATGATGTAATTCTCGATATTCGCAAAGAATCCGCAACTTATGGAAAGTTTTTTGATATTGAACTGTCTGAAAATTCGCCAAAAGCGCTTTACATTCCAATTGGTTGCGCACATGGATACAAAGTATTGAGCGACAATGCAATTGTGATGTACATGGCAACACAGGAACATTCGGCAAAAGACGACACAGGCATTAGATACGACAGTTTCGGATTTGATTGGGGAATTGAAAATCCGATAATTTCGGAAAGAGATGCAAAATTGCCTCCATTTATAATAAATTGATTTACTGCACAGAACTCATTAAAAGAATATTACTTGCAATAAAATATTTACTTAAATTTCTATATATCATATTAATATGTGTGTTGTCATTTATAAACCTGTCAGAAAGTTGTTTTAATAAGTCCGTTAAAGCCCACAGTCTTTTCTTTTAATTTTTTGTTTGTCATTTCGAGATGGTCGAGAAATCTGTTGCAGTTTGGCTGCGCCGAGTTTAGCGTCCTCACTGTGTTCGGAATGACGTTCTATTAATTAGTCGCCCATTAAAAAGCAAAATTTACAAAAACAAAAAATTAATGAACAGACATTTCAAACCTGACAGGTTTCAAAAACCTGTCAGGTTGTCTTCTCTCGTCATTGCGAGGGCGTTAGCCCGAAGCAACCGAGTTTACGAGCTCGGCGCAGCCAATCCATTTTGTTTATGTTTTTCATTTTCTTCTGGATTAACTCCGTTGAGCTCCGCTGCGGTTGGCTACGCCGAACCCTGCGGGTTTCGGTTGCTTCACCCTGCGGGTTCGCAATGACGTGCTGCTTGATTTTATGTCAAAACAATTGTCAATGAAAATGTCCCGTTAGGGACAAAATGTTAGTAGAATCATAATAGCCGCCGAGATTTTCGCGCGAAGCATTGTCGATGACATGAAAAACTGTCGGTAACTCGCGCGCCATGCATGTGTCTGCGTTTCTTTCTACCAATATTCTGTCCCTGACGGGACAGTCATTATTTCCAAATCTTTCAGACAAAACATTTATCTCTGCAAAATGACTTTTTAGGGAGCGACTAATTAATAATCGACTAACCATAAATCATTACTTTCTCTTAATTATTAATTCACTTACGACTATTTTTTAACACTTCTCTGTTATTTGATAACAAACAATATTTCAATAAGAACACTCTTGTTGATTTAAATAATTTTATTTTCCCCTCACAAAATTTTGTGCATACAAAAAAACTGTATATCTTTGCCGAATAATTTTTAAAAATAAAAATGTTCAATCAAAAAAAACACAAAATTATGAAGAAAATTCTATTAATTACGCTGGTTGCCTTACTAGGTATCGCAACAGCAAATGCACAAATTAAAGGTGGTGTCAAAGCAGGCGCTCAACTTTCAACTTTAACCGGCGCTAGTGATACTGAGTTTAAATTCGGTTTTCATGTAGGCGGTTTTGCGGAATTCACTATTAGCGACCGTTTTGCGATTCAACCGGAACTTCTTTATTCTGCGCAGGGAGCAGATTACAAAGGTGGTGGAGATATTACAATGTCCTTGGGTTATATTAACCTTCCTGTATTGTTAAAAATTAAAATGCATACTCAATATTTCACCTGGAATTATTATCTTTGCAAATAAAAAATAAGAAGAAGATATGAATTTATTGAATTTCACAGAGATGTATCCCGATGAGGCGAGTTGTAAAGC
>JAISYZ010000073.1 GCA_031269545.1 Prevotellaceae bacterium | reverse complement strand
CTTTCTATTTCGGAATGGAATATTTTTGCGCAAGCAAGTTATCCTTTTTCTCCGCGATTGAACGGCTCGCTGTCAGGAATGTACTTTGTTGATGCAAAGTCGTTTTATGCAGGTTTTTCGCTTGATTTTTCCGTGCTGGAAAATTTGGATTTATCGCTAATTTCGCAATATTTTTATACCGTAAAACCAATAGAAATGCACGCTGTTTTTGGCTTTGTTCGGCTAAAATATTCGTTTTAGAAAAAAACAAAAGTAAATAACTCTCTATTCAAAATCAAATGTATGCTATTTTTTGAGATTTGGAGATAATATTTACAATTTATGTTTTTTCAAAATTTCTGTCCAAATCATAATATGTTTCTCGGTAATTTCTGTTGAATGTTTGCTATCGGCAACCAAGTTTTTGGTATAAGTTTTGATAAATTCTTTGCAATCGTCAATAAAACGCAAATAATATTTCAAACTTGTAAAAATGCCGTTTGCAATTATTTCTAAATCAGTGTCTTTTTTGATTTTCAGGATAAATTTGTTAATAAATTCTTCTTCTTCAACTGACGTGAAATTGTCTTTTGCCGTTGTAAGAATGTAGTAACGGTCAATGCTTGTGTTTGCGGATTTTTTGGCAATATCAAATACTAAATTTCTGTCTATGGAAATGTTGTGCTTAATTTCAACCATTTCAAACGGCACAGCATTGTCTTTATTCCAAATTTCAATGTCGCCGTAGCCGTGTCTGTCGGCAGAAGTATGAACATTGAGCGATCGTAAAATTTTGTTTTCATAACGTTTCACTTGCTTAAACAGTTCCTCATATATGGAATAAATTGCAATAACAGGCAAGCGGGAAGTGCCTCTTGCATCAGTTTCAAAATGTTTGTGCAACATTTCTAAAACGCTGTTAATGTTAATAATGTCAATAAAATCAGAAGTTTCGATTGTTTCATCAAAAATCATTTTTTGTTGCAGAGAAAGCGCATACAGTTTTTCAAAAAAATACATCAGAATATCTTTTGGCTCAATTTCATTACTTTGAATAGCATCAAGAATTTCCAAAAAACTACTCATAAATTCTTTGCTTGCGCGAGTTCTAATGCGAGTACCATCTGTTTTTGTCCAAGCAATTTGCGCCCGCGTAGCCATAGACAAAAAGCCCGATTCTTTGTTTGCGTATTTCGGAAAATACTTTTTGAAAAACAGCGTTGTAACGTCAGTGTCCAAACTGCGAGCCGAATATCCGCCTTCAAAATCTGTGCGGTGCAAGCGAATATCTTGTTGCGGCTCTGTGATTTTTTTCAACATTGAAGTAACCATTGCTGAAACCAACGATTTATTTTTATCAATGTTTGCAACAAGTACATCAATGTTTGCAACGATTAAATTGCTGTATTTCAACTTGTTTTTTGCCGAAATGTTTTTTATTGCTTCGTTGAGTAAGTCTTCTAAAATTTCAAAATTTGTCATAAAAACAGGTCTAATGTGTGATTATTTGCGTTTTCTTTTATTCTGTTTTCTGCATATTTTACATATTCCGAATGTATTTCTATTCCGATATATTTTCTTTTTAATTTTTGTGCAACGACAGCCGTTGTGCCGCTACCAAGAAATGGGTCAAGCACTATATCGCCCTCTTTTGTGAGCATTTTCATTATTTCCTGAATGATAAATTCGGGATAAATTGCGGGGTGAATATTACCCTTTATCGTTTCAACAGTTGATTCTATCACGTCTTTTTTCATCGAATTTCCGTAAATTTTTATGATTGTGAAACCTTTGTTTTCAATTTGAGTTAAACGTCCGCCTGCTTGTCCGCCGTAAGGAAGTGCGTGTAAACCTCTGATTTTCATACGAAAACTTTCGATTTTACCTTGCATAACATCCATTATTACTTCATTCAACTCTTTTACTGCTTGTTTCTTTTCTTCGGTTGAAAGTTCCGATTGTTCAATAAGTTCAAAGTATTTTTTGCCTACATCTTTGCTCGGTTTTTTCTTGCAACCGCAAAGATTATCCTTGAAATCAAGGAAGGCATCACGGTTGAAATAATATTCATCATCTTTCACAAAAATGAAAAACGGTTCTGTAGCAGGAATTAACTTTTTAAGGCATTGTTTCGGAGCAGGATTTACTTTTACCCAAGTTAATTCGTTAAGTAATTTAACTTTATTCGTTTTTTGTGCTTCAATAGCAAAACGGTACGGCACTAAAAGCAAATTTCCATCAATGTATTTGTCGCCAAGATTGAAAACTATTGTGCCTGTTGGTTTTATAACTCGCACACATTCTTTGAAAATCATTACAAGTTTTTCGATATATTCTTCAACTTTTTGTTCGTTTCCAATGCCACCGCCACCATACTCTCGTTGGCAAAAATAAGGCGGACTTGTGATTACACAATCAACAGAGTTGTCGGAAATTTTCTTTAATTCTTCCTTGCTATCACCTGTGATTATTTTGTTTAATATGTTGGATATTGGTTGCATAAACTATTGATTTTTTTTCGTTTCTTTTGTTATCCCGATTTTCTCTGCAAAAGCAAATAAATTACTATCATTGCTTTTCTGCACTTTATTGCTGATTGTTGTTTTTAATGTTGTGGCATCATCGCCAGCAGCATTGATTATTGTTGCGTAATAATCTGACTTTGAAATGATTTTACTCAAACAATTTGTGTCATTGATAACCGGCTCAATGATTTTATGAGTTGTTCTGTTTGCCACTTGCTTTAAGTCGCCCTGATTTTCAAACCAACTTTCAAAGTATAAAAATAATTGAGCATTGATATTGTATTGACTGTTACAATACTTATCTCTAATGTCTTTAATATGTGCGGCAGTTTTCCTTTTGTCTAATTTTTCAATTAGTTTGTACACAATATCATTCGCATTTGGAACTACTAATCGAGAGGCGGCAATATCATCAAGATAGCGTTTGCCTAATTCTGTAAGATTGTCGGGCAGCGGTTTTATAAAATCTGTATCTATTAAGGTGTTAAGTACAAGCAACCAATAATTTTGAGGTTGTGATTGCCTGAATTGATATAGTTGGTCTGTTGTAATTTTGGATAATCTTTCAATAATAGTTGTATTCAAATAATCTGTTAAATCATTTTTTGTTACTTTTGAAAATTGGAAAAATTGAGCATCAGGAATAACCTGTTGAATATTGCTTGTTGTAATAGCATCTTTATACTTTTCCCAATTATTCAATTGGTCAAGTAAAACTATTTCTGTAACTACAAGTGTATTTTTGATATTAAAAAATTTTGGAATCACTTGCTCTAACGACAAAGTATTTCCTAATTTATTTTCAGTCATATACTTCAATGCTTGGGCTAAATGAGGAATGTCCCAAGACAAATTGTTTATGAGTAAATCGCCATAACTTGCGTAATAATCCAAATTTTCGGCAATATATTTAATTTGTTCTTCGTTAAAAGTACCTCCTGTATTTATGCCATTTGCTATTTGAATTGTAACAATTTCCAAAAATTCAGGCGTATTCGGTTTTGAAGCAAGTGCCTTCCAAATATTTTGTCGCTGATTTGGGTTTAATTGGACTTCTAATGGTTTTTCTTTTGACAGCACTTTGTAAGCATCAAAAAATGATTTAAAGTGTTCTGCAACTATGTTGTAATCACTTAGAATATGTGTTTTTATGTATTCCTTTGTCTCGTCGAATTTGTATTTGTTATCATCTATCAAATATTTTAACACTTCCAAATCAGACTGCTTTTCTTTTATTCCTACATTACGCAAATAATCATCTAATTTATCTGCATTTGCTGATAATTTATATTGCTGATAATTTTCTTTTGTGTATAACACATATTCAATAAAAGTTTTAGGTTCTTTTTCTGATTTTTCCAAATTATCAACGACTTTAACGTCAATATTATTTGCTTGCAAGAACTCGTCCATTTCTTTTAAAGCATTATAGTAATTTTTGCTGTTAAATTCTTTGAATGATTGTATTTGCTTACACAACCGTTTTACAATATTTTGTTTGTGCGTTTCATCTGTGTTTAGGATTAACAACTTGTAGTTGTTGTCAAATTCTTGCTTTGCAAGCGGCAGTTTCATTTTCCTTTGGGCAAGTGTCTTCCAAAGTGTTGTAATAGTTTGTTGATTGTCTTCTGTTAGAGAAGAAGAATCTAATTTAGATAAACATTGAATTATATTATCTAATTGGGCTATATCTGAATTTTTAATTTTGTCGTTTAAAATGTGAATGAAACTATTTGAACTCTTAAACTTATTTACATCTGCATTTTCTTCTAAATTAAAGCAACTGTCTATATATTTTGACATAGGGATTTGTTCTGCTTTGTCAATGGAAACACCATATACCAAAGCCGAAATACTTTTTTGTAAAAGTTCATCGTTTGGAATTATATTAGGTATGTATGCTCCTAAATAACTGCCTGACGGAATTTGCTCAACAGGAGTTTGCAAAATGTCTTTTTTTAGTGCAAATATTGCAATAAACAAAATATCTATTTCGTCAAGCCAAGTATTTTTTAATGCAACTAAATGATTGATAAACTCAATCATTTCTCTTACTGTTGCATTTGGTTTTTCCAATCTAAAAATGCGATTGATTTCATCTTTTTGTTCATCTTTGGTATTTCCAAATGCTTCTTCCCAAAGGGTATTAAACATTCCTTTGAAATCTGTAATAATAGGTGGTGTTACCTGATAGACAATTGGGAATGTTTTACTTATGAAATATTTTGTCAGTTGTTCTTTGTTTTCAGATTCTCCAAATGCACACGATAAATGTTTTTCATCGAATGGAATAATTGCCCAAACATTAGCAAATCCTTCTTCGGAAAAGAATGTATGAATTGACGACCAAAGTTCTTTAACTTTATCGGCAGGCAATCTATCCATATTATCATAGACAATAATAAGTTTCTTTTTCTGTTTGCCAATGTGTTCTGAAATGCTTTGCATCCAGCTTTTGAACTCTGTTACTGTTGGTTCTTCTTCACTTATTGTTTCGTAACTTATCTCGTTTTCGATTTTTCCACTGTAAATGGAAAATATCTCGTTAAAAATATCTTTCCATTTTTTATTCTTTCTGTGTAATATAATCAAAACAACTATTGCCGCTATTACAAAAGGAATAAACGGCAAAATGATTGAAAAAATCAAACAATCATCTTTTATAGTGTCTGCAATAGAGGCAAATACAGAAGTAAAAATTGCCGCTAACACAAATGCAATAATACCAATACTTAATTTGGGGTGTTTCTCGGTTGAAGTTTCTGTTTTCCGAGCAAGCAAGTATTTTAGTTTTTCGTCCCAAGTGACTTTTTTTGTTCCTCCATCTTTAATTTTGATTTCTGTACTGCCCGATAAAATGTTCTTTTGTATTAATTTCGTCGTAAGAATTTCCAAAAATGAACGGCGTTGTAAATCTTCTTGATGTCCCCAAGCATCATATTCAAACAGATAATAAATGTCTTTTATATCATTATGCTGTTTTAATTGTTTGATAACATTTGATTTACCAACGCCCCATCCGCCTTCCAGTCCAATTATTCTGGAAAGGTTTTGTTTGCTATTATTATCATTAGAAATAATATGTTTAGCAATCGCAGTTGTCAATCTTTTCTGCGATTTGCCCTCAAATTTATCAATTCCACAAGGTTTGTTCGGAATGAAACGAGGATAAATTATTTTTTCATTATCTTTTGTCATATTTACAAATATTATCTTTTGCAATACTCAACGTCTTATCTGCAACTTTATGTTTATCTTCCACTACTGCTGAAACTTGGTCGGCAAGCCAAAGCGTAAGCAATTCTTCGCAATCGGCTTGTAAAAGTTCGGCAATAATTGAAATATGCTCTTTTCGCGCACGGCGATCCCTCTTCTTTATCTTACAATAAGAAGCAGTATCAATATCCAAAGTAGTCGCCAATTTTCGCTGTGGCATCTGGCGTTCTTCACATAACTGTTTTATTCTTTCGTTGAACATCATAACCTTAACTCTATATGTCTTGTAAATTTTGGGCAAAGTTAGCATAAAATACTCAGTTACACACAAACGGATAAAAATGTTGTACAAAATTTATTAGGGGAAAACTACTCAAAAAAATTCATATCACCTCAAAAAAGAATTAACTCTAATTTAAGACATTGCAGGTTTTTGAAATTTGTAAAATGTTTTATAATCTATCGTGGAGAATAAAATTCAAAAGTTTTGTCGGAATAACAAATAATTATGCGTTCTACTTCACGATTTTTAACTTCGTTTTTGGGTAAAACACTTGTTTCGTTATCATTATTCATGAGCGTTTCGCTTTGAGTTTCATCGCTTTTATAAATATTTTGAGCTCTATCAATTACTTCCGGTGTCGTCGAAGATAAGTCATTAACGTCATCCATAAAAAGCGACTGTTCTTTTGGCTCTTTATACATTTTGCCAATGCCTGTAATCAGCCATTCGACATTAAGTTGTGGAAAAGATTTCAGCATTTTTTGGATAAAATCGAGGCTGGGCTTGTTACGTTCCGAAATTATATGCGAAATATTTGCAGGCTGCACGCCTATAATATCGGCAAAACGTGCAGGCGATAATTTTTCCGCATCAAGGAAATTTAGTATTCTATCTTTCATAAATATCAAAAAATTGTTGTTAAAACTAAAAATAATTCAAGTTACAAATGTAAATAAAAATTCTTTTACATTTGTAAACAAGTATGTATTTACAAATGTAAAGTTGATAGAAGATGTTAGATAGTTACAAGTGTATAATTGGCTTCAATAATTTGTAAAATTTATTCAAATAAAACTTGTATCTATATCATTATTAATGATTAAATATATGAAAAACATTAAAAATAAGGATTCAATTAGTCTTAATCTGAAACAATGGCTTATATTATTTGAATTTTTTATATAAATAAGCATATATATAGTATTGATAATTAAATTATTATATTGTGAAAAATATTGACTTTACATTTGTAAAGGTATAATTAATTCACATTATTTACATTTGTAAACAATATGCTTTAAATACTGAATTTTTTATTTTGAAATGTTAAAATAATTGCATTTACATTTGTAAATACAACAAAAAAACCGATACATTTGTGTATCGGTTAACAAAAATCACTAAAACTGTAAGCCGGGTTCTGTTTCTAATCCTGCGATTAAAATTCTATCATTTATCTGAGCAACCTACCCCTCGACAACGAGCGAGCAACTCTTAAATGTCGATATACATGGTCTTGCAAGCCGTCAGTGTGTACGATATTGCCGTCGCCGACAATAACGGTGGGCTTTTACCCTCGCCTTTTCACCCTTGCTCAATATTTTGCACGAAAACATGAGCGGTTATTTTCTGTTACACTTTCTATACCCTCGCGAATATCTGCACTTTCTACAGAACGGCGCTCTGCCTTGCCCGGACTTTCCTCTCTAATTCAAAATCAGAGCGATAGAACGTTTTAGTGATAACTAAAAAATCAAAACATTTACAAAGTTATGATATTTTTCCGAAATTAAATCTTTTATCTATCGTTAATAAACGAAAAAAATATATGTAAAAATATCTGTAAACCTGTAAATTCTTCTGAAAATTTTCATCAAAAATATTATCTGCCTTCGTGTAAATCAAATTTTTCATATCGTTTTCCTCTATAAATTTTGAAAAACATTTTTATTCGTTTGTGTGTAATTGGGGATTTTATGTTAACTTTGTCATAAATATATTATCGTAAATTATTTATAGTTGTCGGTAATAACATACTAATTAGTTTACTTTTATGGCAAAACAAAAAAAGAAAAAAAAAGACAGTTCGCAGGGATTTTGGCACGACGAGAGAGTTAAATTTATTATTGGCGTTGCTCTTGTATTGCTATCAATATTTTTGATATTTTCAATCATATCTCACTTTTTTTCGTGGAAAAACGATCAAAGCGCATTAAGCAACGAAAATTCTGCACCAATAACAGAAAACAGCGGCGGCAGTTCGGGATTGAAAACAGCAAGTTTTTTTGTCGATAAAGGTTTTGGTTTTGCTGCAATAGGAATACCTTTTTTCATTGCTATATTAGGTTTTCGTTTGCTTAAAATTCGCGGGATTCCGTTTTTCAAAACTTTATTTGTTATTGCATTAAGCACAATTATTTCGTCTATCACGTTAGGATTTGTTGATAATATATTGAAAACAAACGTTCTTGCCAGCGGAATGGGCGGAGCGCACGGACATTTTGTAAGCGGCTGGCTGCAAAAAAATATCGGCACAACAGGCGCTGTTCTTTCGCTGATTTTATCTTTTGTCATGCTTGCGATTTTTATAAATAAAAATACAATTTCAAAACTCGAACGCATTTTTCTTCGATTTGCACGACTGTTCAAGCGCAAAAAGAAACAGGATATTTCTTTTGACGAAGATAAAAAAGAAGAATATCAGCACGATTTTGAAACAGAAGAAACAGCAGATGATGATGTAAACGAAGATGAAGAAGATGAATATTTAAAAAAAGAAAAAAACATAAAGAATAAACATACTTTTCCAACTGATATTGAAATAAACAAACCCGAAGAAGATGAATTTTTAAATCCTGAAGAAATTCCAAACACTCTTTACGACCCGACTCTTGATTTGTCATCATATAAACTTCCACCGGTCGATTTGCTTGATGATTATGCAGGCAAAGGCGGCGGCGAAATGACAACCGAAGAACTGGAACGCAATAAAAACAAAATTGTAGAAACTCTTTCGCATTACAAAATAGGTATAAAACGTATAATTGCTACGCCGGGACCAACAGTAACGCTTTACGAAATCGTTCCGAGCGAAGGAATACGAATTGCAACAATCAAACGCCTCGAAGATGATATAGCGCTCAGCCTGTCTGCATTAAGTTGCAGAATCATAGCGCCTATTCCGGGAAAAGGAACGGTTGGTATTGAAATTCCTAACGAAAATCCTGCAATAGTATCGATGAAATCATTGCTTTGTTCTAAAAAATTTCAGGAATCGCGCTTTGAACTGCCTGTGGTAATGGGAAAAACAATATCGAATGAAACATTCACATTCGACCTTTGCAAAATGCCTCACCTGCTTGTTGCCGGAGCAACAGGACAGGGAAAATCCGTAGGCTTGAACGCCATAATAACTTCGCTTCTTTATAAGAAACATCCATCGCAACTGAAATTTGTAATGGTCGATCCAAAGAAAGTTGAACTCACATTATATTCAAAACTCGAACATCATTTTTTGGCAAAAATGCCCGATGCTGACGAAGCAGTAATTACCGAAAATCAAAAAGTAATACATACGCTCAAATCGCTCTGTATAGAAATGGACAGCCGATACGCACTGCTCAAAGATGCTCAGTTGCGAAATATTAAAGAATACAACGAAAGATTTATAAATCGCAAACTCAATCCTCTGAAAGGACACAAATTTTTGCCTTATATTGTTGTCATTATCGATGAGTTTGCCGACTTGATAATGACGGCAGGACGCGAAGTTGAAGAACCGATAGCACGTCTTGCGCAGTTGGCGCGTGCAATAGGAATACATCTTGTAATTGCAACTCAACGTCCTACAACAAATATTATTACAGGATTGATTAAAGCAAATTTCCCTGCACGTATTGCTTTCCGCGTTACAATGATGATCGACTCGCGCACAATTTTGGATCAGCCGGGAGCAAATCAACTTGTAGGACGCGGCGATATGCTAATTTCTACCGGCAGCGAACTTACTCGATTGCAATGCGCTCTTGTAGAAACTGATGAAGTCGAAAGAATAACAAATTATATCAGCAAGCAGCAGGGTTATCCTACAGCATTTGAACTTCCCGAATATACAGGCGAAGAAAATGATAAAATTGCCGACGTTGATACCAACGATCTTGATAAACTGTTTGAAGAAGCGGCGCGGCTTATCGTTGCAGCCCAACAAGGCTCGACATCGCTTATTCAGCGGAAACTTGCGCTTGGCTACAACCGTGCGGGAAGAATAATGGATCAACTCGAAGCAACAGGCATCGTCGGACCGTATGAAGGCAGCAAGGCACGACAGGTATTGATT
Organism: Prevotellaceae bacterium; assembly: GCA_031269545.1. GTDB lineage: Bacteria > Bacteroidota > Bacteroidia > Bacteroidales > UBA932 > JAIRKV01. The sequence goes on along the minus strand of JAISYZ010000073.1, from coordinate 11,226 downwards.
ACCGACTTCACTTCGCTCGACCAGATTTTGGCTGATTTAAAAAACAGATAACAATTTCCTTCAATTTGTATGGCGGCAAAACTATTAACTGTTTATAGTTAATGATTTACTGATTCTACACCATATAAAAAGTTTTGTTTTTTCTAATGTACTTGTTGTTTTTAATTATTTTTATATAATTTTGTACAAATAATATCATTTATAAATCTCAAATAAAAATTATGAATAATTCTATTTTTAAGTTTGAACGTCCGCAAAATGAACCAATTTACGGATATTTACCACAAAGCGACGAACGCAAAAAATTGAAAGAAGAACTGAAACGTCAATCTTCTACAACTATCGAAATTCCTCTTATAATAGGCGGAAAAGAAGTGAAAACAGGTAACTTGGGAAAAGTTGTAATGCCGCACAACCACAGTCATGTGCTTGCAACTTATCACAAAGCGACTAAGGAAACAGTCGAAATGGCTATAAACGCTGCAATGGAAGCAAAAAAAGCATGGGCAAATTTGCCTTGGACAGAACGCTCAGCAGTATCATTAAAAATTGCCGAACTTATTTCAAAAAAATATCGGTATTTGTTGAGCGCCGCCACAATGCTCGGACAAAGCAAAAATCCTTATCAGGCAGAAATAGACTGCCCCTGCGAAGCAATAGATTTTTTGCGATTTAATGCATATTTTGCTTCGATGATTTACGAAGATCAGCCAAAATCCGAAAATTCACATCTCGACAGACAGGAATATCGCCCGCTCGAAGGTTTTGTTTATGCGATTACTCCGTTTAATTTTACGGCAATTGCCTGCAATTTGAACATGGCGCCAGTGATTATGGGAAATGTTACAATATGGAAACCTGCCACAACAGCCATTTTATCAAATTATTATCTGATGCAGGTGTATAAAGAAGCAGGATTGCCCGATGGAGTTATCAATTTCATTCCGGGACAGGGAAACGTTATAAGCGATGTGGTATTTAATCACAAAGCGTTTGCAGGTGTGCATTTCACAGGTTCAACATCAACATTCGACAATTTTTGGAAAATAATAGGAAATAATATTGACAAATACAATACATATCCTAAAATTGTAGGCGAAACAGGCGGGAAAGACTTTATTTTCGTTCACAATTCGGCAAATGTCGAAGAAGTTGCAGCGGCAATGGTTAGAGGCTCGTTCGAATATCAGGGACAAAAATGTTCGGCAGCATCGCGTGCTTATGTTCCAAAATCGTTGTGGAACGATTTGCTGTTAACGTTAAAAGATAAAATCTCGAAAATAAAAACAGGTGATGTATGCGATTTCAGAAATTTGATGAATGCTGTTATTGACGAAAAATCGTTTGACACGATAATGTCGTATATAGAAAAAGCGAAAAACACAAGTGCAGCAGAAATTGTAATCGGCGGCGAAGGCGATAAAACCAAAGGTTATTTTGTTCAACCGACAGTAATTTTAGCGCACGATCCGCATTTTGCAAGCATCGAAGAAGAAATTTTTGGTCCTGTACTTACTGTTTATGTTTACGTTGATGATAAATACGAAGAAACTCTCAATCTTTGCGACACGACATCGCCTTATGCGCTCACGGGAGCGCTGTTTGCAACCGACAGGTACGCAATCAGAAAAGGCGAAAAAGCGCTGAAATATGCTTGCGGCAATTTTTACATAAACGACAAACCCACAGGTGCAGTTGTCGGACAGCAGCCTTTTGGCGGCGCACGGCGTTCGGGAACAAACGACAAAGCAGGATTTCATACAAATCTTATGCGCTGGGTAAGTCCACAGGCAATTAAAGAAACTTACAATCCGTCGACACAGATTGATTATTCGTATATGAGCGAAGAATAAGCAGTAATGCAAATAATGTCAGGCGATATTCACTAATGATGTTGAAAATTTATAATTATTTGTGCATATCGCTTAACATTTTAAAATTCATTATTAACGTAAATTCGAAATGAAAATATCAAAACGAAAATATTTATTCATATTGCTTTCAATCATTGTTTTTGCGATTATTATTACAATATTTATTGCCGATATAATAATAAAAACATCAAGCAATGGTTTCGTATTTAACGATATAAATAAAATACATCACAATAAGACGGGATTGCTTTTGGGAACATCAAAATATTTGAAATCAGGGCAAAAAAATCAATATTTTTCAAACCGAATCACGGCGGCGGTGAATTTGTATAATGCAGGAAAAATAGATTTTATAGTCATTAGCGGCGACAACAGTACAAAATATTACAACGAACCAATGGATATGAAAAAAGAGTTATTGAAAAACGGAATACCCGAAGACAAAATTTTTCTTGACTATGCAGGTTTTCGCACTTACGATTCTGTAATAAGAATGAATAAAATTTTCGGACAAAACAGTTTTACAGTCATTTCGCAGGAATTTCATAATAGACGAGCAATTTATATAGCGCAACATTTTGGTTTAAATGTAATAGGATTCAATGCAAAAGATGTAGATGTTTATAATGGATTTAAAACCAAAATGAGAGAAAAATTTGCAAGAGTCAAAGTATTCATCGACATATTAACAAACAAACAGCCCAAATTTTTAGGCGAACATATTGAAATAAAATAATTTCTAATCGAAAATAATTATATAGTTTATGAGAAATTTTATCATTTTTATCTGTATTACCGCAATATCAGTAAATATTTACGCACAACAGCGGTTGCGCGATTACGGAATCGTAACAGGCATTTTCAAAACAGGAAAAAATAATGCTATTACGGACGTTTCGGGCGTGAAAGTCGGACATGTAACATTGATTGAAGGAAACGACATTCGAACAGGAGTTACAGCAATTGTGCCGCACGGCGAAAATATTTTCCAAAAAAAATGTCCTGCGGCAATATATGCAGGCAATGGATTTGGAAAATTAACAGGTTACACGCAAGTTTGCGAACTTGGAAATATCGAAACTCCAATAATATTGACAAATACTTTAAGCGTTGCTCAAGCGATTGAAGGACTTGTTACTTATACGTTAACACAAAAAGGCAATGAAAATGTAAAGTCGGTAAACAGCATAGTCGGAGAAACAAATGACGGCGGACTTAACGACATCCGCAAACGATATGTAACATCTCAACACGTTATAGATGCAATCGCTGCGGCAAAAGATGGTTCGGTTGCCGAAGGAAACGTTGGAGCAGGAACAGGAACTCAATGTTTTGGATATAAAGGAGGAACAGGAACATCTTCAAGAATATTGCCCTCAGCCTACGGAAATTATACCGTTGGCGTGTTGGTACAGTCGAACTTTGGCGGCATACTTGAAATCGACGGAATACAGGCAGGAAGAAAATTCGGACAATACAGTTTCAAAGATGCTGTTGAAAAAGACAATTCGCTGAATCCTGATGGCTCGTGCATGATTGTTGTAATAACTGACGCTCCTGTTGATGCGCGTAATCTCGAAAGAATGGCAAAACGCGCCATGTTTGGACTTGCAAAAACAGGAGGAATTGCATCTAATGGCAGCGGCGATTATGTCATTGCTCTTTCGGTTTGCAAAGAAAATTTGATTGATGAACGTACGAAATATTATACGCCTGTCCTTTTACACAACGATGCAATGTCTGCGCTTTTTGAGGCAACAATAGAGGCAACAGCAGAAGCAATATGGAACTCGCTTTTTGCCGCCAAAACCATGACAGGCTTTAATGGCAAAGAGGTAAAGGCTTTACCTGTAGAAGATGTTGTAAAAATGTTGAAACGAGAATAAAAAGTCGTTTCAATTAATGATTTACGATTCTCTCAACTGCTTTTTTATCTCGTCAACATAAGTACGATTGTTGCAAAGACGCGGAACTTTGTTTTGTCCTCCGAGTTTTCCTTTCGATTTGAGCCAGTTGAAGAAAGTTCCCTGCGGAAGCGAAACTACCTGAGGCGCTCCAAGACTCAAATTATATGAACGTTTTGCTTCGTAATCCGAATTTACCTTTTTCAGAGTATTATCGAGTATTTCCGTAAATTTTTCGATACTTGCGGGCGGTATTTCAAATTCGATAAGCCATTCGTGAGCGCCATTATTATTTTCTCCAAAATAAACGGGCGCCGCCGTATAATCGCTGATAACTGCTCCTGTTTCGGCGCAGGCTTTGCCAAGAGCCGCTTCTGCATTGTCAATGACAATTTCTTCGCCGAAAGCGTTTATAAAATGTTTTGTTCGTCCCGTAATCCTGAAAAGATATGGAGATTTTGAAGTAAATTCGACAGTATCGCCAATCTTGTAACGCCACAATCCTCCGTTTGTAGAAATTATCATTGCATAATTTTTGCCAAGTTCAACATCATGCAGCATCACCGTTTGAGGATTTTCTTTGTCCCATTCTTCAGCAGGCAAAAATTCGTAATAAATTCCACAATCGAGCAACAGCAATAAATCTTTGCTTTCGGGCGAATACTGTACGCCAAAAAATCCTTCGGATGCGTTATACGTTTCCCAATAATTTACGTTGTCGGAAGGCAGCATTTTTTTATACTGTTCGTAATATGGAGTAAACGAAACTCCTCCGTGAAAAAACGCTTCAAAATTTTTCCATGTTTCGAGAATGGGTTTTCCTGTTTTTTGAACTGTATGCTTGAGCAAAACCATAAGCCACGAAGGAACTCCCGCCATTGCGGTTACATTTGAGCGAATTGTTTTTGTTGCAAGTTTTTCCAACTTTTCTTCCCAGTCGGGCAAAAGTATGGTTTTTCTGTCGGGAGTGCGACTAAAATCAGCCCAAAATGGAAGATTACTTACAAGGATTGCTGAAATATCGCCTGTGAAAATTCCATCGCCAAGTGCATTTATCTGACGGCTGCCGCCAAGTACAAGCGTTTTTCCCGAAAGAATTTTGCTTTTGGGAAATGAATTTAGATAAAGCGCAAGCATTTCTTTTCCTGCCTTGTAATGACACTTGTGCAGCGATTCGCGCGTTACGGGAATATATTTGCTTTTGTCGCTCGTTGTTCCACTCGACATTGCAATCCAGCGCACAGGAGTATCCCAAAGTACATTTTGTTCCTTATGGGTAACTATTCGCTCTATGTACGGTTTCAAATTTTCGTAATCGCTTATGGGAACTGTTTTTGGGAAATTATCTCTGTCTGTTATCTTCTCGAAATTGAACTGTTTGCCGAAAGCCGTATTTTTTCCGTGCAAAATAAGATTTCTGAACGTTTCGTGTTGTATTTCGTCACTGCAAGCAATATAATGATTGATATTCTTCATCGACGACATTAAAATTTTATTTCCGATTTTAGTCAGCATGTTTTTATTGAATTAATGAGTGAAAATTATTTCGTGTAATATTTCTTTTTTTCGATTTATTACGAGTAAAGGATTATTAACCAATCTGATTTCTATTTTTTTTGTTGTAAAAGTTTTAATTTTAAATGTGAATAAATAATAGTTATTAGGATACATTTTATAATTTGGCAAATCATTTCTTAACGTTGATTTAATATTATATTCGTTGGGAAAGCGCTCGTTGTCAAATTCAATCAAATCAATGGATTCCGGAACTATTTTTTCTCCGTTTCTGTAAAACCCAATATCTTCAACGTCAATAAAATCGTATTTTGAAAAAGCAAGCATTATATGATATTCATTCACTTTTTTTGCTTCGTGAGGATATGTAAATGGTAAAAGGAAATTTGGAATAACGGGCAAATATGCCAAGCCGAAAAATAGCATTTTGCCACCTAAAAACGGCTCTATCCAAAAATTTATGGAATCATTATTGGAACAAAATGGCATTATGGAAAAACTATTTAGATAGTACAGACTTTGGCTATTTTGATTTTTGTTAATGTCACGTGTATGTATGCTACTTTCATAATAAATAGTTTTTCGTTTACCTTCGGTTGCATTAAATATAGAATATTGCGATATGCCTGAGCATGATTGAAATACCAAAAATGCAAACAAAAAATAGATAATATTTTTATATGTACGTGACATAATTTAATTGTATTGTAACATTTCTAAAATATCATTTTTATCTTTGTTATTTACAAATCCTATCACAACAGATGCGGTTATCGGATTGCCTGTAAAATTGATTACATTGTTTAATGAATAATCTACAAAATTATATTTTATTTTCAATCCTAAATACCAAGTATTTACATAATATCTATATCCAAATCCTATGTTAAAATTATATGAATTTACATGTAATGGTTCTATTTTGTTGTCTTTATCTTCTTTTATTACAGTAAATCCGTCGTAGGCAACACCTGCAATTATTTGAATTTCGTGTTTTCTTTTGGCGCTGACAAATACATCTCTGCCAAAATCTAAACCCATAGTTCCACCGACAAAATAACGTGTTTGTTCGGGTAGAGAATGTTTTCGTTTTACCCAATAATAATTTGGCGAGTTAATAAATTTTAATGCCATTACTAAATCATAATTCATTTTTCCATATTTCAATCCTATTTGATAACCTATTTCGGGATGCCAACCTATTTGTTTTAATTCTCCTGTTGGCACCCATACGCCCGAAAAAAAAGCAGCATGATAGTCAGCCTTTTTCAGATGATGCTGAGTGATTTTATTATACTCTTTTGCTATTTTGTTTTCTTGGTATTCGGGTAATTGAATTTTTGATAAAATTTTATCACTGCCATCTCCATAAAATTCGGCAAATAAATATTCTATAGATGCCGTGTCATAAGTATCTTTTAATTCTCTTGCTAATTGAGATGTAAATTTATCAAACTCTTGTCCCGGAGGCACATATCCATAGTAATTTTCGTGTATATTATAATCAAAATACAGTAAACTTTTAATCATTTCGACACGACTTTTATAATTTATAATATACCTCAATGTTTCGTTGGGTAATATGGAATCAGTAAAATTTCTTTCTATTAAAGCCAAAAGAATTGTTGCTCTAAAAACAGGTTCGCTTATTCCGCATTTTTGCTTCCAGTATTCTACAAGATTTTTTGCAGAGTCTATTTTGTTTTCTGTCATGCATTTAACAAAATACAGACTCGCATTATACGAAATATCAGAACAATAAACTCTTTTTGTACTGTATAATATTTCATCAAAATTCTGACAAAAAGCATTATTTGTTAAAATCATAAAGAATAAAACATATATCTTTTTCATAAAGTCAGTTCACATAATTTTACTTCAAATTCTCAATATGTTCTTTGTCCAATTTTAATAATAAAATCGGTTCATCGGTTGTAATATAATCAATGTTTTGTTCAAGAAAATATTTCATGTCTTTGGGGTCGTTTACTGTCCAAACATTAATGCTTACGCCTTTGAGTTTTGCCGCTTTAATCAGTTCCGAATTGTCTTTGAGCGCTTTATAGTTGAGATCTATACCGAATTTTCTATCCAAAACTATATTTTTCACATCCTTTGTTTCGCCCAAAAATGCAGTACGTGCGCCAGGTCTTTTTTCTTTTATTCGCTGCAAATACGAATAATCAAAACTTATGTAAGTAACCAATTCTTCGGCATTGTAGCGTTCAACGGCTTCAAGAATCTTGTCAACCGCAGCAAAACCATGCTCCTTGCCTACTGCCGATGGTTTGATTTCCAAAAAGGCAATTGTATTTTGCTGGCTTGTCAGAATTTTCAAAATATCGTCGAGCAAAGCAATAGTTTCGCCATTCGACAATTTTTTTTGCGTCAACTGCGCAAGCGTGCTTTTTTCTACAGGCAATCCTTGAAATTTGGTGTCATGATTTAAAACCAAAACAGAATCGGCTGTAAGGTAAACATCAAATTCGCTGCCTGCACAACCAAGTTCGATTGCTCTTTTGAACGAAGCCAGAGAATTTTCAGGAAGTTTATCGGCTTTCCATGCGCCGCGATGCGCAACAACTCTGTTGTATTCAAATTCCTGCGCCGATACCAGCATCGATGATGTCAGTATCAGCATGACTGTTAATTTAATTTTTTTCATAATTTTTATTTTTATTGAAATTCATATTTTTATTTTATTACATAATCTTCAACATCACGAAATCCTGCAAGAAATTCACGCACGTGTAAGCGTTTTTTTCCTGCTAACTGAATATCGTTAACGCCTATAAATCCTCCGTTACATGCAATTTTAAGGAACGATTTTCCATCCGATATTAATGTTCCAAACGGCAAATCGTGTTCGATGTTTTCATAAACGGCAGAATAAATTTTGGCTGAAACATTTTGTCTGCTGTTGCTTGCAAATTCGCACCAAGCCGCAGGATAAGGACTTAATCCGCGTATGAAATTATAAATTTCTTCGGATTTTTGCGTCAAGTCGATTTTACACATTTCCTTAAAAATTTTCGGCGCCGTTTTCAGATTTTCATTTCCGTGCTGCTGTTGCAAATTGACGTTTTCGTATGCAATTGCATCAACCGTTTTCAGCACAAGAGAGGCGCCTGCTTCCATTAGTTTGTCGTGTAATGTTTCTGCATTGTCGTTGTGCGCTATTTCAACTTTTTCGGAAAAAATTATTTTTCCTGAATCAATTTCATTATTTATAAAAAATGTTGTAATTCCTGTAATTTTTTCGCCGTTTATTATAGCCCAATTTATTGGCGCAGCCCCGCGATATTGCGGCAGCAACGATGCATGAAGATTGAATGTTCCCAATGCAGGAATTTGCCAAACAATTTCGGGCAACATGCGAAATGCAACAACAATAAAAAGTTCGGCATTGTAGCGGCAAAGCGCGTTTAAAAATTCCTCGTCTTTCAGTTTCGGAGGCTGCAATACAGGTAAATTCGCTGTTTGTGCATAAATCTTCACTGCCGATTGCTGTAATTTCTGTCCACGTCCGGCAGGCTTGTCGGGAACGGTAACTGCTGCAACAACATTATATACGTTTTCTACAAGCGCTTTCAAGGGAGCAACCGCAAAATCGGGCGTTCCCATGTAGATTATTCTGATATTTTTTGCTGATTTTGTTACCATTTTATTTTTTTAATTATATATTCAACGTGATTATTTGTTGCCTTTATTTTCTCTAATTTTTTTGCCAAAAGCCGCATTGCCGCTTTTCTCAAATATACAATTTTTGTTTTGAAAATTCGCAATTCTATTTCAGGATATTCTTTAAGTTTTTCGTTTAACCCTTCGTTTTGTATTCCCCAAAATTTTGATAAAAGTTTATCATATTCATCATAATAAATTTCAATTTTGTTGTTTTCAAGTTTTTTTAACTTTATTTTTGATATAAGATTATCCGTATTGGTATTGAATTGTTCTAAAAGTTGCAATAATATTTCCGAATCAATATTTGTACTGCAAAATTCAGCAGGTTTGTGATAACCTTTTTTATCGTCTATTCTAAAAAATCGTCTGAAAAATTGAGCATATTTATCAGAATCAAACAAAGCCGAATCGGTAGTTGCCTTGCTCATCAAAAATATTCCGAGCGGCAGGAACAATGCATCTGCAAACCACATTGCAAATACAACGGGAAGAACTCCCTGCATTGCCATTTTCTTTGTAATGGTTGATAATATAAAATATGCTATAAATATAAGCAGCGAAGCCACTGTCGGCATTCCCAAACCGCCTTTGCGAATGATTGCACCAAAAGGAGCGCCTATCAAAAAGAAAATGAAACAGGCTATCGACAGCGTAAATTTATAATGCCATTCGACCTGGGCTGAACGCATATTGTGCTCGTTAGCCGTAATATCTGTCGTAATCATCGACATTGTTGTATGCGTTGATGTGGATTTTTCCAAGGCATACCGCAAAGTTTCGATTTTTTGCTCGCGCGAAAATTTATTAAAAGCAGAATCGGCGTTAAATAATATATTCGGTGATTTATTTTTGATTTCATTTTTATCCAAACGAATTGTTGCTGTATCAATTTCCGTTCTGTTATCAAACGATTGCGACTTGTATTCCGTCCAGAAATAATCGACCTGCGTTTTTTGAATATCAGAAACAGAATCAATTATATTGGAAAGTTCCGCCAGTCTCATTGTTGTATTTTTACCTTTGAACATTTCGGCATCGGTACGTTGCAGTTTGTTGCTGCTTAAATCGACAAACAAGGTATGCTTATCGAAATTCCGTTTTTGAAAGGCAAAAGTATTGTTGTATTGAGCAAAACTCGAAGATGTTGCATCTTCGTACGAAACGCCGTTGTATAAGGTAACAATCATATTGTCGCCTTCGGTTTTAATATAACCCGAATCTGCAACAATCAAAGCAATATTTCCTTTTCCTTCGGGATGCTGATAAAGCAATATTCCCGTCATTTTATTTGTTTTAGGATCTTTCGCCGCTACTTTTATTACATTATCGTTTATTGCGCAAAAAACGCCGGGTATAATATTTGCATCGGGACGTTTGTTTTTTATATCCCAAAACACGCTGTAAATTTTCATCATTGCGTAAGGCATGACGTTGTCGGCAACATAAAACGCAAACATTGTTATGAGAGCAGCAACGAAAAACATCGGTCGCAAAATCTTCACAAGCGACAGTCCTGCCGACTTCAGAGCAAGCAGTTCGTTGTTTCCGCCAAGGTTTCCCATGGTCATTATCGATGCAAAAAGCATGGAAAGCGGCAATGCAAGCGGAATAACATTAAGAGTAGCCCAAAACATAAATTCGGCAATCACAGACGCTTCCAAACCTTTGCCGACAATATCGTCGATATAGCGCCACAGCATTTGCATAAGCAGTATGAAAACGACTATGCAAAACGCCAGCGCCATTGGTCCCGAAAACGATTTCAATATGTGTACATATACTTTTTTCAAGTGTTCGCAATTAAAATATTCTGCAAATTTAATTCTTTTCGGCAAAATTGAAGTTATGAATACACAAATGTTTGAACAATTTTTTATTGTCGATGGAAATATTTGCATGAAATTTGCGGAGAATAACAATATAAACCTGTTATAATTCACGCTGTATAATGTTGTAAATTGTCGATTATTAAACAGTAAATAGTCAGTCTTTAAAAATAAATTTTGCAGATACAAAAATTATTAAACAGACATTTTATAAGGAGTTTTAAACCTGACAGGTTTTAGCATGATGGCTGTCCCGTCAGGGGCATTTTCAAAACCTGATTTTTACTCATAATTATTTTTTATTTTTTAATGCATGCTCAATATTTCACCTGGAATTATTATCTTTGCAAATAAAAAATAAGAAGAAGATATGAATTTATTGAATTTCACAGAGATGTATCCAGATGAGGCGAGTTGTAAAGC
>JAISYZ010000067.1 GCA_031269545.1 Prevotellaceae bacterium | reverse complement strand
GAATTTTGTTATAAGTTCAACCGCAGGTATTTTGGTGAACAATTGTTTGACAGACTTTTAATAGCTGCTGTGTCATACAAAAACCAATTTAGGTATAATATTAAGTAATCATTTAAAATTTATAGGAGAAAATTACAAAAATTATATTTTCCTGATTAATTGTGTAAATTTTATTGCCAAATCGGTGAATATTATTTTCTGATTTCCATTATGTTCTATATGAGACATGGCAAGGTTTAGAGCCAAATAAATACTTTCTACGTTTTTAGGAGTAATGGATTGTGAAAATTTTTGAGAAAAGTCTTTTTCCTTATCGGTTGCATAAACAATATTTTGCATTTTTCTGTTCATAATGAAATTTTCGCGTATCATTTGCTGGCAAAAATACAAAAAACCTTTTTGCTGTTCGCGTCCGAGTTTAACCATATCTTCTGCCCAGTCAAGCAGTTCCACAAATTTTTGCTCGTATGCTAATCGCATCATTAATTTGAAATTGTCGAAAAAATCCTGTTCCGTTTCGTGCCTGTCGTGAATTTTGATTGCTTTCAACACATCTCCTGCCGAAAGCCGCGTCAACACTTTCGTTTCGTTTGGCGACAAGTCGTATTTTTCTGAAAGCATATCGTGCATCGACTGTTCGTCAACGGGCGGGACTCGTATTAATTGAGTTCGCGAAAGTATTGTTTTTATTATTTGATCGATATTTTTTGAAACAAGCAAAAATAAGGTATTCGCAGGCGGTTCTTCGATTAATTTCAAAAGTTTGTTTGCCGCAGTAGCATTCATTCGCTCGGGCAGCCATATAATCATAAATTTATAATCGGCTTCGAAAGGTTTGAAAATCATTTTCTGCTGAATGGCTTCGGCATCCAATTTACCTATATTTCCCTGTTTGTTTTCGATGCCAAGATATTCATACCATGTTCGTTCGCCAAGATAAGGAAAATCCGTAATCAATTTTCGCCATTCGGCAATAAAATTGTCGCTTATCGCATCTTTTTTGATTTTGCCTGTTGTATTTACAGGAAAAGCAAAATGCAAATCGGGATGCACAAGTTTTTGAAATTTTATGCACGATTTACAATGTCCGCACGAATCGTCATCCTGTTTGTTTTGGCAACAAATGTATTGAGCATAAGCTATCGCCAGCGCCAAATTTCCGCTGCCTTCGGAGCCGACAAAAAGTTGCGCATGACTGATACGTTTATCGCTTACTGTTTGTATCAGTTGTCGTTTCAGTTCGTTTTGTCCTATGATTTCTTTAAAAAGCATGTAACAAATGTAAACAAAATTCTCGAATTACGAACAAATAAATAAAAATGTTTTACAAAATTTACAGGGGAAAGATGAATCAACAACTAAATAAATTTTCTTCTTTATCCAGCCCAGCCTTCGCGGTCTAAACTTCGGTATTGAATGGCTTCGGCAACATGTTGCCATTCTATATTTGCTTTTGATTCAAGATCGGCAATTGTGCGCGAAACTTTAAGTATTCTGTCGTAAGCCCGCGCCGAAAGTCCAAGTCGTTGCATGGCTTCTTTCAGTACTTTTTCGCTTTCGGCATCCAAGGCGCAGAATTTTTTTTGCATTTGCGTTGTCATCATTGCATTACAGTGAATTGTTTTTGCATCGGCAAACCGTTCTTCCTGAATTTTACGCGCTTTTATTACTCGTTCGCGAATCTGTTCGCTTGTTTCGCCCTTGTCCATATTCGAAAGTTTTTCAAAAGGTACAGGAACAACTTCGATATGAATATCAATACGATCGAGTAAAGGTCCCGAAATTCGACTCAAATATTTTTGAACACTGCCCGGCGCACATAAGCATTGTTTTTCGGGATGATTGTAAAAGCCGCACGGACACGGATTCATCGCGGCTATAAGCATAAAATTTGCAGGATATTCAATTGATAATTTTGCTCGCGAAATAACTATTTTTCTATCTTCAAGCGGCTGGCGCATAACTTCCAGCACTGTTCGTTTAAATTCGGGAAGTTCGTCGAGAAAAAGCACTCCGTTGTGAGCCATCGATATTTCTCCCGGTTGAGGATAAGTGCCGCCGCCGACTAAGGCAACATCCGAAATTGTATGGTGCGGCGAACGAAACGGACGTATGGTTAATAAACTTGTATTTCTGTCGATTCGTCCTGCAACCGAATGTATTTTTGTCGTTTCCAATGCTTCGCGCAAGTTAAGAGGAGGAAGGATTGTTGACAGACGTTTTGCCAGCATCGATTTTCCCGATCCTGGCGCGCCAATCATAATAACATTATGTCCTCCTGCGGCGGCAATTTCGAGTGCGCGTTTAACGTTTTCCTGTCCTTTTACATCACAGAAATCAACATCATATCTGCGGGGATTTGAAAAAAATTCTTCGCGGGTATTAACTACTGTTTGCTCGATATTGTTTTTGCCGTTGATAAAATCTATTACTTCATTTAATGTTTCAACTCCATAAACTTCGAGCGAATCTACAACGGCGGCTTCGCGGGCATTTTCTTTTGGAACGATAAAACCCTTAAAACCTTCGGAACGAGCCTGTATTGCAATTGGCAAAGCGCCTTTTATCGGTCGCAAAGCGCCATCGAGCGACAATTCGCCCATTATCACATAACGTTCCAAATCGGCAGATTCTATTTGTTCAGATGCCGCCAAAATTCCTATAGCCAAAGGCAAATCGTAAGCCGAACCTTCTTTGCGAATATCAGCCGGAGCCATATTTATGACAACTTTTTTCCCCGGCATTTTATAACCGTTTGCAATCAATGCAGTAGATATTCGTTGCTGACTTTCTTTGACGGCGCTATCGGGCAATCCGACAAGATGAAAATTTATTCCTTGTGAAACGCTTACTTCTATCGTTATAGTTGTTGCATTTATACCATAAAATGCGCTGCCGTAAGTTTTTATAAGCATAGATTTTATATAATTTATTGGCATAAAAGTAATAAAAAACCGAATAACACAATGTTAAATTGAAAAATATTTTTACAAACGGATTGTATCGACAGGCAGGATTACGACAGTTTTATTCGAAAATCATAAGCGTATATGATTGTGTATCTTATAATTTCAATTTAAAAGGTGTTACAGATGCAATTAAGAATTTAAATATTTACGACTGAAAATATCATCTTATTTTTTTAATGAAAACAGGAAGATTAAGAAAAAGTTTGAGATAAAATAAAATTTTCACAAAAAATTTTCATTATTACAAAAGAATGTTATAACTTTGCGGCTGATAATGTAAATATTGTATGCTTATGGATTAAAAAGCGATTAAAACAATACGCACATTATAAAATTTATTGGAAAAAGCGTTTAGCTTACATCATTGTGTTACGAAATCTAGACAATTTCGAAAGCGACCAAGAGTAAGGCGATGAACGCTCACGTCGTTTTTGGCGTGGGCTTTATTCATTTAAAAGCCTTATGATAAAAAACCACAAAAAACAAAAGAAAAAAACCACTAATAAAAAGATAATAAAACTCAAATAATTCAGGTATTTACAAACTACTATAAAAAGCAAAAAACAATGTCAATTTTTCAGAGGTATTGCTTTTTTTTGTTACTTTTTTGTTATTCGTTTGTTACTTGTGGCACTCAAATTTGTTACTTGACTGTCATTTTCAAGGAAAACGTTACCTTATAACGTTATTTTATTGATTTAATATATTTATTTACAGCAATATAAAAATAATTATGAAAAAAGCACACTTTTTTGTTATTTTTCTTTGTTATGTTATTTTATTGTTGTACCTTTGCCGTTGGTAACAATATAAATTTTTCTAAAAAATGAGCAAAGGAAACCCAAAAGGAACAAACAAAAGAAAAGGCGTTAAGAACGCTAATAAAGAACCGATAAAAGTAAGGTTCAAACGACTTGCAAACGGCAATCAGTCTATTTATTTGGACTATTACATAAACGGCAAACGGCAATACGATTTTCTGAAACTTTATTTAGTGCCTGAAACAAGCCCGATTGACAAAGTCCAAAACGCTGAAATGCTGAATTTGGCAAACGCGGTTAAATCTCAAAAGATTGTAGAACTGCAAAACAGTGGCAACGGCTTTAATTTTTTATCTGTTAAGCAAAAAGCGCGTTTGATTGATTATTTGCAGGCGATAGCAACCGACAGGAAACAGGCGGCGGGCGGCGTTACGCGTGGACAGCATCAATTATATTATTCACTTATAAATCATCTGAAACAGTATAGCGGGGAGCAAACGACTTTTAAGAGCGTTACAAAAGAATGGTGCAACGGTTTTGTTGAATATTTGAATAATGCTGCAAACAACGTGTATAAAAAAGGCGTTTCAGAAACATTTACAAGCGGATTACTGTCTGAAAACACAAAATACGTTTATATCAAAATTCTGAATGTAGCATTAAACAAAGCGGTAAGGGACGGTATTTTATCAAACAATCCGTTTGCAATGATACCTAAAAAGGCACAGCCAAAACGGCAACTTGATAACAGGGAGTATCTTATTGTTGAAGAAGTTAGAAAGTTAGTAGAAACGCCATGCAGGAAGCAGATAATAAAAGATGCTTTTTTGTTCAGTTGCTTTACAGGTTTAAGATATTCAGATATTAGAGCGTTGAAATGGGGTGATATTATAACCGACAACGAGGGTTTGAAAGTAATTAAATTTATACAGCAAAAAACAAAGAAAATAGAGAATTTGCAAATATCAAATGAAGCGTTAAAGTTTATGCCCGACAAAGCGGATGCAGGTGCAAAAGACGTTATTTTTCCATTGTCAAATAATGGTTATACAAATGAAACGCTAAAAAGTTGGATTTTAGCGGCGGGTATTACAAAGCGAGTGACATTTCACGTTGCCCGACACACAAACGCCACTTTGCTTTTGTCGTTAGGCGTACCGATTGAAACGGTAAGCAAGTTGTTAGGACACGCCGATATACAGACAACTCAAATTTATGCCAAAGTAATAGACAAAAACAAGCGGGCGGCGGTTAGTAAATTGGACGGTTTAACAGATTAAAATTTTTATTATGACATTAAATTTCAAAAAAATAATTATTGAGGGCTATAATGAACAGTGTTCTATGCTTGTTGATTATTTCAAACAGCAAGCCCAACTTGCAAAGCGTGATAACTTTGTAGAGTTTGCAGTTTTTTTCAATAGATGTAAAGATGTGGTTATCGGTTGGAGAGATGACATTAAACGGCAATATCAAAGGACAATAGAAGAGCGTCAATACATTGTTGGTTTTTATAAAAATGAATTGGAACGAGGGAAAACAATAGATAGAGGGGGCGAGCCAATTCAAGATATTATTAACCGTTATGAAAGTGGGATAAAAAATATTATGGAAGCGGGATATGCAAATAACAACAGATATTTTCGATGTGAGGTTGACATGCAGGACAGCGATAGCCGTCCAGTCCGTTATGTGTTGTATTATTCTGACTTGGAGGCAATATTTACAACCCTTTTACAAGTCAAACAGGAATTAATACCATCAAGGCATCAAACAATAACTATTCCCGACAAAACAGACTATCAAATACCCTCTGAAATTTTGCAGGCATTGGAACAAAACGGCATTATTACTCAAAACCCTTTGGAATGGCTAAAATCAAAATCATTGCTTGCTTATTTTGTTGTCGGTATGTGTGAAACATACAAACTGAAACACGGACAAAAAAGGCAGTTAAAACCCTTTGAAACGCTGTTTAATGTGAAAAATTTAAGTAACACAATAAACGATATTAAAAAAGTAGGAACGAAGCCCCCCGATTGTGAAACAATAAATCAGATTTTAAGTTTATCAAAAAAATTCTTCAACGATAATTTTCTGAATGATAAATAGTTAAGAGTAAATTTTTACCCTATAATATGCCCTATGTAGTACATACATAGGGCTTTCTGCTTTCCTTTGCTCACTAATTTTGCACTCGTTATAACAATACAGGTTTAACGTTAAACCATTTTTTTAATATTAAAAATTTATAAAAATGGAAAACCAAATTTTAAGCGAGTTGCAGGAAATAAAACAACTCACAGTATTAGGGGCAAAGCAAGCCCTTACGATGAACGATGCAGCCCTTTTAACAGGGTTAAGCAAATCACATTTGTACAAGTTGGTATGCTACAAAAAGATACCACACTACAAATCGGACGGCGGTAAACTCACCTACTTTGACAAGCAGGAATTAACGGCTTGGCAGTTGCAGCACCGAGTTAAAACCACTAATGAAATAGAAACAGAAGCGGCAAATTACATTGTAACAGGCAAAAACAAAGGGGGTAAAAAATGATACTTACCGATTATTACAAGTTTGTACATTTGCCTGACTGTAAAAGCAAAATGAGATTGGACTGTACCGCTTCAACTCAAAACTACAATGAGTTTGAAACGTTAAGAAACAAACACAGAGAATTGTTTGTGTATTTTGGGGACGTTCCCGATAATTTCAAAGCAGACGTTAAAAGAAAAGCGGACAAGGCAATTACACACGGCAAAAATATAAGCAGCGTATTTGTCCCCGATATAACATTACCTTATGCTTATGGAGATGTGAGAGATACAGCAGACTGCATTTTGATAATCTTTAATGCAGATTATACCACGCTTGAAATCTTTGTTGCACGCGGGCAAAAAAATCATTGTCTTAATCTTTGGCAAATGTTAAGCGGCGGGGAACTTGATACTGAAATTTCAGAGATAAAAGCGCGGGCGGTTGTTGAAAAAGTTACTGATTTAGTAACCAAAAATGGCGAGTAGGAAAAGGGGCAAAAAGCCCTTTTCTTTAATTTTAAATAATAAGTTGTATTTAGTTACCAAATCGGTAACCAAAGAGGGAAAAGTTATGTATGATAATTTGACTTTGAAATTAAGAAATACAGAGGCAACCGACATCGATTTTTTGAATGAAACGGCAAAGTATTTTGATATAACAGGGAAACACAATTTTAATAATGAAACAGTGTTGTCGGGTATTTTGCATAATGATTTTAAGATAACGGCAAACAGGAATGGTGTTAATATAAGCGGTTCGCTTTGCAAATATTATTTAGGTGACAATTTCCAAACATTAGGACGTTCAGATACACAAAGAGCAATAGAAAAATTATCGGACAGGCTTCATTTGCCACTTGTCAAAGCAACTGTTTCACGTTTGGACGTTGCACAAAATCTTATTGTAAACAAGCCTGTTAATGTCTATTACAATCATTTAGGAGAATTGAAACACAGCGGTCGGGCGGCGGTTACAAACGGAGCAGGAACGATTGAAACACTGTATTATTATCAAAGCAAAGGGCTTTTGATTTTTTATGATAAAATCAAAGAGCAAAAAGACAAGCGGCAACCGATACCCGAGTTATACAAAAACAGCAATGTATTGAGGTATGAACAGCGTTATCAAAGGCGTTTGCCAAAAGCGTTTAATGTGGAACGTGTAACGGCTGCAATGCTGTATAATGAAAAGTTTTACATTAACTTGTTGGATATGTGGAAAAACAGTTATTTTGCAATTAAAAAAATCAATGATATAACACTAAATTTTGAAAATATGAAAGGAAAAAAAGATTTATATACTTTGGGGCTGTTATCTCTGATAGAAACGGCGGGCGGGGAACTTGCAATCATAACCCAAATAAAAGAGGCATACAAAAGCGGTAAATTAACCAAAAAAGCGGATTATGATATGAGGCAGGCAATAAAGGCGGCTTGCCGTGAAAAAGTCGGTATAACGGCAAAAAACGAGTGTATTTTTGAACTTGACAAAAAGGTAAATGAAGCAGTGAAGTTTTACCGTTGAAAAAGTGTCAAAATGTTTGATTAAAACACAAACATTCATTGCTTAATCATTTGTATATAAGGATATTTAATGGTTAATCAATAAGATTAATCATATTTTTAAATTTTAATGCATGCTCAATATTTCACCTGGAATTATTATCTTTGCAAATAAAAAATAAGAAGAAGATATGAATTTATTGAATTTCACAGAGATGTATCCAGATGAGGCGAGTTGTAAAGC
>JAISYZ010000058.1 GCA_031269545.1 Prevotellaceae bacterium | reverse complement strand
CTGATAATAATTGTATTTGCGCCATTCCATAAGCGTTTTTTCTGTTGTTCCCGATTTTATTATGTAAACGGAATCTTCTATCGGCTCGTTAATTACATTGTTATCAAGCATCTTTTTATGTATTCCCGCAGGATTTGCAAGATCGGTAACATATTTCTGTTTGGTTACAATTTTGTCGCCTTTGCTGTCTATCCTGCTT
Source organism: Prevotellaceae bacterium (assembly GCA_031269545.1). Taxonomy (GTDB): domain Bacteria; phylum Bacteroidota; class Bacteroidia; order Bacteroidales; family UBA932; genus JAIRKV01. The sequence continues at coordinate 30,085 of JAISYZ010000058.1, read as the reverse complement.
GTAGTAGCCACTTGTCCGTGAGTGTTGTAGGTGTAGGAGATGTTTTCATTTATTTCAGCATTGTTAAAATACTGTTTTTTTGTTGTACTTATAAGTTCAAAATTGTCAATGTACCGTAGATAAAATCCATATTGACGGGCTAAATATATCGGAGTTGGAAAATACTTTAAATTTCTCTGTGTATTATAACTATTTGTTTCTTTTAGAACAATGTTTCCATTTGCATCGTAAATTTCTTTTGATAGTAATTTTCCTCGTTCTGCTTGCATGGAACTTGGTGGAAATAATATGAAAAAATATTCCATTGGGCTAGTTGTAGGACAATTGTATTGATTTGAGCAACATGGTATTCCGAGATGAGATTTTTTCCAACAATCTTTATGGTCACCATAATATGTATTATTATATTTCAATAAAAAAAAAGCATCTTCTTTTTTAAATGGTTCATCAAAAATATATTTATCAGAAATATTTGAATAATTAGAATAATTATATATAATATTACTGTTGTCGCTATTTTTTTCAATTATTCTATCATACTCAATATGTGTTGCATCAACAGATAAAAAACCTGAAAGTGAATATAATTGAGCAATCTCTCTAAAACTATAATGCGGAGTAACAGTTGCTTGATATGGTGAATAAAAATATATTGAATATTCAATAGAATAATGTGGAAACCATAATAGTTTTCCAGAACTTCTACCACTTTCATTTATATACAAAAACTCTTTGCGGTTTGCCTCAATTCCATTATCAAAGAAATTTATTATCTTTTTTATTCTTAATCCTCCTGCAATTTTATCATTTTCTATAGAATATAATATACCTCCTCCCTTTTTTCTGTCTACATATTGGGAATAATTGTGAGATTCATATTCAAAAACACTTTTACCATTTGTAGGGTAAATTATTTCGTGTAACAACCCTTTTGTTGAAAATAAAGGATTTGGCTCTCTTGTATTAGGTATTATTTCGTTTAGTCCCGGATTTTGAATAGAATTGACAAAATCATCCCACCTTGTATTGGTTCCATTGTAATAACCCCAATGGTCGGAACAACAATGTCCCAAAAATGGAAAATATTCGTTTTCTCCATAATAATTCATGATATATTCACCTTCGCCTGAAATATTTATTTTATTGATAAATGGGATTTTATTACTAGTGGCAAAATTTGTGTGTTTATAATTTATATCTATCTGTTTTATTGTCTCTTGCATTGATGGGTCTATTATTCTTATTTTTGAAAGTTTTCTTACGCCAGTTGGATATTCAATATTATCATTGAAAGGTAAATAATAACCCTCTATATTATCAAAAAAAATATAATCAAAGATAACTTTTATTCCATTATCAATTTGTATATAATCTAAAGAATAACTATACGCATCTGAATATTGCATTTTTACAGATCCGCCGCCGATATAATTAAATGGGGGAATACCATTAGCGTAGTCTCCAATTTCGTATCTTTTTTTATGTAATTCTGTAGGAAGATAATAATTTGTTTGTGTATAAGGGACATTATAATAAAATTTAATTTTTCGTCCATTAGGTGCTATTATTTCTATTAGTTTGTAAGCAGTAATTGTATTTTGATCTGAAAATTGAGATGAATATCCATCGCAAACTTTTCTATTATCGCTATAACCAAATACGTATTTATATCCATTAGATGAAATGATTGTTATATTAGGAAATGTACCAAACATTACTTTAAATTCATGATTGTTTGTATTAGTATTATACACAAGTACCTCACCATTATAGTTAAGATGAAAAGAGCCTGAGTATCCCATAAAATTAAAATGATAAACATCTGGTTCAGCATCGAAATACGGATATTCAAGATTGGATGTTGGATCAAAAAATAATAAGTTACTGCCAGATGCATTACTTACACAAAAAAGATTATCCATTGATGGAGTAAATTGATTCCCATTTACAGAACTTCTTACAGAAAACCCTTTTACACCTTCATATAAATAATCTGATCTTATATCATTTTTAGAAAGAGGATAAGATTGAGCAAACGATTCTAAAATTTCACCATTAGTTTCATCAGGCAAGCCTTTCACTTCTCGTGTGATATATCCTCCAACATTCAAATTCCAGCCTAAACCTAAAATTCCTGTTCGTATATTGGGTATATAACCGTTAGAAGAATAATCAATAGAAACGGGAATTTCAAAGTCGACATCTTTATAAGTGTAAATTGGAATTTTTAGATTCAATGTTCCTGTGTACAAATTTGTACCCACATCTCCATATTTCATAAAATTCCATACATCCGAAGATGGTAATGTTATTTCATTATTCAATGAAATTTGCGCATTAATTGTTGTTGGCAAAACAAAAATCAGTAATTTTAGTATTAATTTTTTCATAAATTATTATTTTAAAAGATTAAAACATAAATGTATATTTTCGACCGCAAATTTAATATTTTTTTTCACTTGTGTAAAATGTCTTTAAATTAGTAATGATACACTAAATAAAAAAATATTTTATAATTAATTGATATTAAATAAAATATCTGCGTTATTTGATTTTAGGATTTGAAATTAAAATGTGTAATTTTACGGATTTTTCACATAAGATACCTCAAATTATGCATACAGGCAAATATGTGTTTGCGCAAGTAGTTGAATTTTTCAACAAATATGAGTTCGACAAGTGCGTAAAGCGGGTTAATTCTTTTTTTGAGGTGCTATAATTTTTTTGCATACTTTTGTCATCAACTAAAAAGAGAAGAAATATGGGACGCAAGAAATTAGAACGTTCATGTGCCGAACAAATCAATTCAATTCAATGATAAGCAGTATGGTCGTACCGTCACACATATTGGCGTATTTTGAGATATGGGATGCACACGAATACAGAGATATCGCAGGGTGACAGAGATGCGGGAAAAAGAGGACTATATATTCAAGAAATTGTTGAGTTCCGACGATGTTGTATTTGCAGGCAGCCCCAATCGCAGAATAGCAGAATATAAGAGTGTCATAACAATGCTTCGCAAGCACGAAACCATATTATCAATTACTTCCGACAAGGCGCAACAAACGCCAAAACCGAAAGGTTGAACGGTAAAATACAACGTTTTATTACTCAAAACTACGGAATGAAAGACAAAGATTTTTTTCTATATAGAACTGCCGGATATTTTTTATAGCACCTCAAAAAAAGATTTAAACACAATATATTAATGCAAGAAAAAAATGCAATATAAGATACCTAAAATATAATCTATTGTTTTTTCCATATCTTTTTATATCGCCAAAATTGTCAATTATTTTTGTAATATCCTGTAATCATTGAAATTTACAAAAAACAAATTTAACACTAATTTAAATATCTTTCAATTACCTTTTTCCAGACCAAATAGCCTGAACCCATAAGATGCAATCCATCGTTGGTGTATGCTCTGTTCAGTTTTCCGTTTTCATCTGCGAGTTTTGAATAAACATCAATAAATGTAATGTTTTTTTGAGTACACAACTGTTTCAAAAGTTCATTAGTTTCGATAATTTCTTTTCCTTTTGAGCCATGAGATTTTGCATATTTTTCAAAATCGCTGTTTACAGGAAATATACTTTGTATGTACAATTCTGTTTTGGGACTTTCTGCTCGAAAACGATCAATCAGTTTTGCGATGTTATCGGTTACCGATTGCGGCGAATGTCCTGCGCCAAGATCGTTTGTTCCTGCCTGCACAAATAATTTTCGAGGTTTGCCTGCGATAATATAGTCCAAACGTTCAAGCATCCAATATGAACGGTCGGCGCTGATACCGCGATTTTTCACATTCAGATTATTAAAAAGTTCGCTCCATTCGCAACCATCAGTTATACTGTTTCCTATAAAAATAATATCTGACGATGTTATCGGTAATACTTCAAACAGCGAGCGCTTTTGGTAATTATACTCGCTTGGTTCTGCGGTTTGTGCATAAATGTTGACAATCACAAAGATTGCAACAAATGATAAGATAATTTTTTTCATTTTTATATATTTTATTTTAATGCAAAGATACAAACTTATTTCAAATATCACATATCAAAAAACGTTATTGTTATGTTATAAGCTTTTAGAATTATTTGCATTGCATAGACTATTCATTATGAATAATTTAATATTACAAGGCTGTATCAAAAAGCCCGACAGCATTATTACGAAAAGCATAGTAACGAAACAGTCCAATATAAATTGACAGTATGGATTGCTTCATTTAGTTTGCAGTTACGTAAAACCGTACTTTTTGATACAGCCTCGTATTTTTTATCAATTACAAAAATTATTTCTTTGTAAATCGCTCGGTAAGCAGCGGAATTATTTTATGAACATCTCCTACAATGCCCAAATCGGCAACTTGAAATATGGGAGCGTATTTATCTTTGTTTATGGCAATTATAAATTCCGATTCTTCCATTCCTGCCAAATGCTGTATTGCACCCGAAATTCCGCAGGCAAGATATAAGCCGGGTCTTACAGTTTTTCCTGTCTGTCCTACCTGACGGGTATGTTCCATAACTCCAGCATCAACCATTGCTCGCGATGATGAAACTTCCGTTTTTCCTCCTATTGCGGCGGCAAGAGCGCGAAGTTCGTCGAAACCTTTTTCCGTTCCTACTCCTCTACCTCCCGAAATGAGTATTTTTGCTTCGGTAATATCAATCATATCTTTCTTTTCCTTCACTGTTTTTACAATGCGTACGCGGAATTTTGACCTGTCGAATCGGATTGATATTTTTTCTGTTTCGCCTTTGCGGGATTCATCTTTTTCGCGAGCGCGCATAACTCCCGGACGAACCGTTGACATTTGCGGACGATGTGCAGTACACAATATTGTCGCCATTAGATTTCCTCCGAATGCGGGACGTGTCATTAGCAATTCGCGAGTTTCCGAGATTTCGAGTTTTGTACAGTCTGCTGTAAGTCCTGTTGCCAAACGCGCCGAAAGACGAGGTCCCAAATCGCGTCCAACGATTGTTGCGCCGATAAGCACTATACCCGGTTTTCTTTCGTTTATTATTTGGCAAATTGCCTGTGTGTAAGGTTCTGTATTATAATATTCAAGTTCCCTGTCATCGGTGCAAATTACTGAGTCTGCACCAAAGGCAATAAGTTCGTCTGCAATATTTTCCATATTGTATCCGAGTAAGATTGCTACAACTTTTTCGTTCAGGCTGTCAGCCAGGTCGCGTGCTTTGCCAAGCAATTCAAAGGCTACGTTTTGAACTTTTCCTTCGCGTTGTTCTACAAAAACGTAAACATCTTTATATTCTGAAATATTCATTTTTGATTTTATGTTTAATTGTTTTTTTAAATGATATATTTTTCTTTCAATTTACTCATAATTATACCGACTGCTTCTTCGGCATCTGTTTCAAACATTTCGCCTGCCGCTTTTACGCCGCGCGTGAATGCTTTGTGTACCTTTGTTGGCGAGCCTTTAAGTCCTACTTTTTCTTCGGCAATTCCGAGTTTGTCGAATCCCCAGATTTCGACTTCTCTGTCATACGTTTCAACTATTCCGCGCACCGACATGTATCGGGCTTTATTTGCCGAAGCCAAAACAGTTACAACGCAGGGAGCATCAACTTCGAGAATCTGATAACCATCTTCTGTCGATTTTTTTATTGTAAAAGTTTTTTTGCCATCGTATTCGAGATTTTCGAGATATGTTACTTGCGGCAAATCAAGATGTTCTGCTATTTGAGGTCCAACTTGTGCCGTGTCGCCATCTATTGCCTGACGACCAGTGATTACCAAGTCAAATTCCAATTGACGCAATGCTGCAGCCAAAGCGTTTGATGTAGCCAAAGTGTCGGCGCCGCCGAGTTTTCTGTCGGTAAGAAGAATTGCTCTGTCGGCGCCCATAGCAAGCGCTTCGCGCAAAATGTCGTCAGCCTGAGGCAATCCCATTGTTATGACCGTTACATGTGCATTATATTTGTCTTTCAGTTTTAATGCTTCTTCCAGACCGCCTTTGTCATCTGGGTTCATAATGCTTACAACTCCATCGCGGATAAGCGTTCCTGTTACCGGATTTATTTTTATCTCGGTTGTATTAGGAACCTGTTTTATACATACTATTATTTTCATCTTATTATTATTTTTTAATTATTCTGTATTATGTATTCAATATTTTTAATTTTAATTTTATAATTCATTTTCTTCTCTGAAAGATGTTTTTTGAAATTACATATTAATTTTCCGATATTTTTAATACTATCAAAATCATGTTAAGAAATATATCCTAATTTCGGGAATTTATTTGTAAGTAAATAAATTTCTTTTACAAATTCAGATGATTTCTGCCAAATAAGTAATTTTTTAAAATTATGCATTAATATATACTTATTCAATACTCAATACTTTTTCTACATTTATCATTTCAATAAAGCGGCAGCAATTACCATACGCTGTACTTCGGAAGTGCCTTCGTATATTTCGGTAATTTTTGCATCTCGCATCATTCGTTCTACAGGATATTCGCGGGTGTAACCGTAGCCTCCATGAAACTGCACGGCTTTTGTGGTAACTTCCATCGCTGTTTCGGCGGCAAAGAGTTTGCACATCGCCGCAGCATCCGAATACGGAATATGACTGTCTTTTTTGAATGCGGCTGAACGAACAAGCAATCGCGATGCTTGAATTTTTGTTTCCAAGTCGGCTAATTGAAACTGTGTATTTTGGAATTTGCCGAGCGCTTTGCCAAACTGTTTGCGTTCTTTGACATATTTTACCGTTTCGTCCATTGCTCCCTGTGCAATTCCCAATGCCTGCGAAGCGATGCCTATACGTCCTCCATCGAGAGTTTTCATTGCAATGCTAAATCCGCCGCCTACTTTTCCCAAAAGATTTTCTTTTGGAATGATACAATTTTCAAAAACCAATTCGGCAGTTGCCGATCCGCGAATACCCATTTTCAATTCTTTTTTGCCAAAGGTAAATCCGGGCGTTCCCTTTTCAACGATAAAAGCCGTAATTCCTTTTACTCCCTGCGATTTGTCGGTCATTGCAAAAATCACATAAACCTGCGCATAGCCAGCATTTGTAATAAAAATTTTGTTACCGTTGAGAATCCATTTATCGCCATCGGCAACAGCCATTGTTTGCTGCGCCGAAGCGTCTGTTCCTGCATTTGGTTCGGTAAGTCCGAAGGCGCCGATATATTCTCCCGATGCTAATTTGGGAATATATTTTTGTTTCTGGTCTTCGGTTCCATGTTCCAAAATCGGAGCAAGACACAATGATGTATGAGCCGAAACAATGACACCTGTTGTTGCACAAACGCGCGACAGTTCTTCGACAGCGATTGAGTACATAATATTGTTGCCGCCCGAGCCGCCGTATTGAGTTGGCACAGGTATTCCCATTATTCCTGTTTTCGCCATTTTTTCGACTGTTTCTATCGGAAAACGTTCTTGTTCATCGATTTCGGCAGCAAGCGGTTTCACTTCTTTTTCAGCAAAATCGCGTATCATTTGCTGAAAGAGTTTTTGTTGTTTAGTTAGATTCAAATTCATATTTTTAATAAAATGTTTTACTATCCTTAAAATGTCAGTTTTACAACTATTATTTGATTAAATCGCCGCAAAGGTAATATTTTTATAAAGAATGTTGGCATATTAAATGTGTTTTTTTTAGAAGAAGCACATTCAAATATTAAATGCAGATGTTAATATATCTGTAATATAATTATTTATAACATGAATTGTTGTTATTACTGCATAGTGGGAGGTTATGTCGAGCAGGGGTTTGTTAATTTACTTATTGTTTTCATCGCAGCTTAGCCACATATCATCCTTGACTGCCGAATAACATAAATCTACCAAAGAAACATTATTATTTCTGTAAATATTTCTTATATCATCTTTTGTCCTAACTGTGATTTTGTTGATTTGAATGATTTACTATTTATTGAGAACTGCAAGCGCAGATAATTCGGAAAATAATTGGTTATTTTACGATTTACTAATGAAAAAATAGCAATAAAAAGAAAAATATATTGCCCGAACAAATCGTTTTTTAACTTACATTTTACAACTTCAACTAAATTTTAACACTTCTCAAAAAATTTTTTTTGACTTATAATTTATATTATAGGCGCACTTAAATCACACTAAAACAATAGATTATGGTTTTTATCAACAGGTTATCAACAAGTTATTGACAAGCAGATATTTTGCAGATATTAAATAATGATATATCTTTGCAGATAGAAAAATTTGTCCTATAATATAAATTATAAGTCACATCCGAATTATGTAAAAATAACGAATAAAGTAACTTAATACAAATAAGTAAAACAAAATAAATTAATGTTAAATTTAAAAATAAAAGGGAAAATTACCATGACATGACAAAAAGAAACAAAAACGCTCGCCTTAGTTATAAACTGTAAGGCAAATTTTGATCTGTATTGATTAAAACACAAAAACAACAATCATTTATTAAAAAAATTATCTAAAACTAAAATTTTAAAAACTCGATGATGAAAAATTTAATTTTATCTTCAGAAACACTGAGAAAAGGCATTTTATTATTACTCCTTTTTGTTGGTTTTTCTGTATTATCGGTTGCACAAACAAGAACAGTAACTGGAACTGTGGTTGACGAAAAAGGCGAAGGCTTGGTAGCAGTTTCGGTATTTGTGCAAGGAACAAGAATCGGTAATTATACCGATGCGAAAGGAAATTACACCTTGAATAATGTGCCTGAAAATGCGGTTCTCGTTTTTTCGAGCATTGGTTATTCAACGCAGACAATTGCTATTGGCGATCGCAGCATTATTAATGTTACATTAGCAGAAGACGCCATAGCATTGGAAGAAGCCGTAGTTACGGCAGAATTTGGTTTGAAACGCGTAGCGCGTTCTATCGGATCAAGTATCCAAAATATACGCGCCGAAGAAATTACAGAGTCAGGACGCGATAATTTTATTACAGCCCTGCAAGGACGTGTATCAGGCATGTCTATTACCAATACAACAGGAGCGCCGGGCGCATCTACATCTGTTGTTTTGCGTAACTTTTCATCTATTTCGGGCAGTAATCAGCCTTTGTATATTATAGATGGCGTACCTATGAACAACTCGACTTTTGACCCTACTGGATTTGCCGATGCTACAACAGCACAATTAAATACCAGCAATATGGACTTTGCAAGTCAGGGAAACGATTTTAATCCCGAAGACATTGAAAGCATGAGCATACTTAAAGGAGCGGCAGCAGCAGCGCTTTACGGTTCGGATGCTTCAAATGGCGCTATCGTGATTACTACCAAAAAAGGCTCAAAAGGCAGGGGAAAAGTTACATACAGCACAACTTTACGTTTTGACCATGCGTATGGTTATCCTGTAAATCAGACAAAGTATGCAAACGGATCTTACGGTGCTACTAATTTCTACAACCTTAGACACTTTGGCGGACCTTATCCCGAATGGGTAAATGTTTACGATAATTATAAGGCACTTACTCAGACAGGTTTAACCAAAAAACACAGTATTGCCGTAGATGGCGGTAGCGATAAGATTACACTGCGTTTGTCGGGAACTTATCTTGACCAGAAAGGAGTTGTAAAAACTACCGACTATAACCGTTTGAATTTAATGCTTTCGGGTAAAGCCGAAATAACAAAATGGCTTGAAGTAAACGGTTCCATTTCATTTGCAGAATCATCCAATACCAAAGCGCCAAAAGGTACCGGTGGCGTATTATATCAGGCTATGCTGCATCCTATGACCAGCGATATGCTTAATTATTTAGCGCCTGATGGAAAGCACATGAATGTAGATGGCTCTCCCTATCTCGACAGTGATTTTGTAAATCCTTTATTTGGACTGTATAAAAATAAATTTTATGATGAAAGCAATAATGTTATGTCATCTTTTTCCATAACATTAAAACCTGTAGAAAATGCCTATATTATCACTACTGCAGGATGGAATATTACAAATACGACTTATGTGGCGGGCTATCATCCTTATTACGGAACATACAGTTCACGCGGAGATAATGGCAGTTACAATACTTCAAAAGGAAATTCCGCTTACTTTTCGTTTAATACTGTCGCAGGTTACATTTACGATAAAATAAAAAATATCAGAATTCAGGCTCAATTCGGATATGCACAGACAGAACAGAAATCAAGAAGACTTTCAAGCGGCGGCAGCAATTTCATGTATGTTGACTTTATGGCTCTGCAAAATTGCAGTGCATCTACACTCGTAACAAGTACTTCGAATTCTATTCGCCGCCTGCAGGGTTTGTTCGGTTCTGTTGAGCTTCATTATAAAGATATGTTGTTTTTAACATTCAGAGGACGTAACGACTGGTCGTCAACTTTACCGATAGATAACAACAGTTATTTTTATCCTGCAGTAGAATTGTCATGGATAGTATCAGACCTTCCTGTGTTAAAAAACAATCCTGTATTAACTTATTTTAAACTTAAAGGGGCTATTGCCCAGGTAGGTAAAGATGCATCTCCATATTCCGTATATCCTCAATTGCAGGCATCAGAGTTTTATGGAGGCGGATACAGATACGGCTGGACAGGACCAAATCTGGGACTTAAGCCCGAAATACAAACTCAATACGAAATAGGATTTGAAACTCGCCTGTGGAAAGACAGAGTAAATGCCGATTTTTCATTTTATAAAACACGCTGCGATGATCAGATAGTTAACGGTTTCCGTTTATCTTATGCAACAGGTTATGTGCTTAACAACAGAAATATGGGAAGATTCGATAACTGGGGTTGGGAGGCTCATATTGATGCCGACATATTAAAAAATAAGAATTTTAGATGGCATGTTGGTTTAAATGCAAGCAGGGCATTTTCGAAAGTTGTTTCTTTACCTGATGGATTAACCGAATATTACGATTCATCTACATGGGTTGTCGGCAACTCGCGTAACGGTATTATTGTCGGTATGCCTATTACTACATTAACTGTAGTTCCAAAAAAACGAAACAAAGATGGAAAATTAATAATTTCGCGTACCACAGGACATCCATATTCGAATGACGGAGTTTGGGAAGCATTATGCGACCGCGAACCCAAACTGAGATTTGGTATATCTACTTTAATTAAATATAAACAGTTTCAATTATCGGCATTGCTCGATGGCCGACTTGGAGCAACACTGATAAACGGCACAGGAAAATGGATGTGGGAATACGGTTTTAGTGAAGGTTCCGTAAAATGGCGCGACAAAGGTTCCATAATTTTTGATGGCATTCTTGATGATGAATTTGTTGATACCGACAACCCGACACCGAATAATATTGTTGTTCCTCTTGGTTTGGGCAGCGCTACTATATATTCGGGCTTAATTGAAGACTGGATTGAAAGAAATGTTCATTATATAAGAGTACAGGAAGTGCGTTTGTCATACAGAGTACCGCGTAAGTGGTTGCAACAAGTAACAAAAGGCACTTTGAACGATGCAACTGTTTTTGTTGCAGGTAACGATTTAATTGTTTTTACAAATTATACGGGGCTTGATGTTGTCGGTAATGCAAATTCAGCGGCATTGGGCGGTACCGGAGGTTTCGGAATCGATAATTTTTCTATTCCCAGCCCTCGCGGCATTACATTTGGTGTAAGTTTAACTTTCTAAAATTATATAAAAATGAAAAAAATCTTAATAATATTATTATCAGGTATTCTTGTATTTGCGAATACAGGTTGTGATTCTTACCTTGATGTTAACCAAAATCCGGATGCGCCTGACTATGTTGATGCATATTTGCGTTTGGCTCCAATCTGTCAGGAAATGCAAGGCATATACTATGATATTCGCGCATTGGGTCCATTAACTCAAATGATGGGAACAACAGCATCATCATATACTTCTTATGCCCATCATTCTTACGCAACAAACAGCGATGCTGCAGCAGAATACTGGCGCGTAGCATATTTCCTTCATGGTATAAATCTTGAAAATTTGATAAATCAGTGTCTTGAAAAAGAAGAATATGCCTTTGCCGGTATAGGATTGATAATAAAAGCCTTCGACTGGGACTTAATTATAAAGTTTCACGGCGACATACCTTATTACTCAAAATACATAGATGGTATAACAACTTTCCCTTATGATTATCAAAAAGATGTTTATCCCGATATTCGTAAACTTGCATATAAGGGAATAGAATACATCGAAATGGAAGAAGCCGATATGTCGAAATACGGAAATTTAATTTCTGGCAACGACTATATTTATCAGGGAAATATGGATAAATGGAAAAAATTTGCTTATGCCATACTTGCACGTAACTATATTTCGTTATCAAACAAAAACGATTTTGTAAGCAGTGGCTTTGCCGATTCGGTTATCTACTGCGTTGAACATTCGTTTGCATCAATGGCTGATGATGCTACTCTCAAATCGGCTCCTGAAGGGACAGATATACCAGATGCCACACACTGGAATTTCTGGGGAGGATATAGAGGAAACTTGGGAAATCTTTATTTCCAGCATGAATTTGCCGTACAGACCTTAAGCGGAACAGTGCCTCTTCGCGATGAAAATACAGGATATAAAATAGTAAATGATGATGCGCCTGCTCAGGAACGACTGTGGTATCCCTACAAACTGAATCCTGTACAAAGAATAAGCGATACCATTCGCAGCGAAGATGGACATCTGGATCCGCGCATTGCAGTTCTTTTAGGTTTTGAAGAGAAAAGGTATGCCGATTACGAAGAAGCGGATTCGATAGATGTAATAACCGCAACACCAAATCCGGGAGTTGATGACAATTATCTTTATGATACCGTAAGGCTTCCTTATACCGAAGTATTTAAAACAGAAAAAGATTATGTTAAATACTATATGTCCAAAAGATTTTTAGGCGGTGGTTTTACAGGTGCTGGTGGCATTGTTACCGTATATTATGATGGAAAAACACATTATGCGCCTGCATTTCAAGGAAAAACAAGGGATACACCAACGAATGAAACAACAATTGGTGCCGGACGCTGGCTGTATAGAGATGGCGCTCCTTATATAATATCTACCTTTGCCGAAATGAAATTCTGCGCCGCCGAAGCATACTGGAAAAAAGGAGATAAGGCAGGAGCATTACAGGCATTTAAAGACGGAGTTGCCGCACACATGGATTTTTGCGAAAACTATATAACGCCGCCTGCGAATAAAGAAGATTTAAGCGGTGACAAAATTACAAAAGCAACATTCAGATCTTTGGCTAACGAATATCTTGCAGGTCCTTACGTTGGAGGTTTAACAGTAAACGATTTTACATTAAGCCATATTATGATGCAAAAATGGGTAACTCTTTACCCCTGGGGAGCGCAAGAAGCCTGGGTCGATATGCGTAAATATCATTATGATATTAAATATACAGGCGATTATCCCAAAAACGGAAACGGATGGACAATTGACCGTGTTGAACAAAAATGGGATTCTGACCCTGCAAAGATATATTTAGGTTTATTTTTGTATCCGACAAAGGCTTATGCCGAAGATTATTATCAAAACAGATATAATTTAAATAACGAAGGTTCTCCCTGTTATCGCATTCGCCCCCGCTATAATTCCGAATATTTGTGGAATATTCCATCTTTGGAATTATTAAAACCAATATCGGGCAACGCGCCTAATTATCATTGTTCTATTCCCTGGTTTGCATTTCCCGGAGATGTACCGGATAATTTATAAACATTTAAAAATAATAATATCATGAAAATAATTAAAAAATATTATTCAAGTTTGACTGTAATTTTGTTTATTACGGTTATTATAGCATCATGTAAAAAACACGATATGGAATTTCCCGGTCAGGTTTTACTTGATGAAAAAACACAATCGGCTTTCATAATCCATCACTTTGTTCCGCTGGTAGATAATGATACCAACTATATACGCATGGTTGAGCTGAACGGTAATGTTCTTCTTCGTTCAGACATTGTAGTATTTAACGCTGCTCCATGGGGATCTGCCGGCAGGTTTTTTCTGGCTCCCAAAGGCAAATCCAATCTTAAACTGTATTTTGGAAAAGGATCTGCGCCCAATATTAACTATAATTTAATATTTGATAAAGATATTACGCTTGATGCGGGACAGTATTACAATGTATTTATACATGATTTTAATGCCGATCCTGTTATATTTAACTGTAATTATCCTTTTGTTGATGCTGCGGATTCATTACGGGACAGCTGTACTTACGTAAAATTTTATAATTTTATGTACGACAGTATTGGAAAACCTACAAATTTACGATTGCAGTATAAACATCAGAATCACTTTGATACACAGCAATGGCTAAATATAGGAAAACCGCTATCTTTTGGAGAATCTACCGACTGGGAAGCGATAAAGATGCAGAGACTTGCAGGTCTTAATTCCGGAGCACGAACCGTATATTACAGAATCTATGTTGTAGATGAAAATGGTAATGAGCTTGGAAGACTGCGGCGAATGAACAGTGCCGGTAATTATGCCGATCACACATTCAATACTACCGGTACTATCGGTCGCAGAGTGCATCATATTTTGGGCGGTTACATAAACGATAAGACAGTTAGAGCGGATATTAGAACATTTTTTGCGCGATAATAAATTGGTTTTACATTAAAGATGAAGGGGGATATGTTCAATATCCTCTTTTATCTTTATTAAAAAAATAAAATGACCGTCGAATATTATAGATAATAAATCCATTGCCGAAATTACATCGGTAAATAATGAAGAAGGGAAACCTTAGTAGCCCATATTAACGTCTTCACATCCAATCTTATTTTATGGAACGAAAAGAAGATTAAAGGAGGGGGATATTAATCAAGGTATAAGGGAAATATGATAAAATAATGTTTTTTCAAATAATAAACAAAATCATATTAATCAGGCAAATCAAAAAAATCATAGTTCAGACAAATAAATAAATAAACAAATAATTATACCTCGTTCATAAAAATCAATGAAAAAAAACATATTAATATTCACAGCAGCGTTTTTTACCTTTTGCAGTTTCGGACAGCAGAATATATTTAATATTGATTCTGTAAACAATCATTTTCTAAATCAACTTACTGTATTGCCACAGGAAAAAATTCATGTTCACACCGACCGTTCACTGTATATACAGGGCGAGCAGATTTGGTTTAAAATTTATCTTGTTGATGCCGTTTTGCATCGTAATATGTTGAATAGCCGTTATGTATATGTTGAACTTATAAATCGGCAAAAAGATGTTGTTGCGCGAGTAAAAATTCGTCCTGTTGACAATTTATATTACGGACATCTTGATTTATCGCCTGATTTAGTCGAAGGAGAATATACTTTGAGAGCCTATACTAAATATATGCAAAATTCGGGCGAAGATTATTTTTTTATGAAAACCGTAAAAATCATAAATCCGGCATCGCTGCGGATAAAACTTAACGCTGATTTTGAATATAATGCGAAAAACGAAAAGGTAACAGTCAAATTAAGTTATGTTGATAACGGATTGCAGGTAAAACCGAATAAAGATATTTTGAAAATAAAATTCGACGACAAGCCCGAAAATGTTTATTACACTGTCAACAGTAACGTTGTACGCTTTTCGTTCGACAGGGATAAGGTAAAAACAATACATACAAGTCTGGATATTAGTGAAATTCAGTTTGTTCGCGATATTAATGTTCCAAAATATCCTGTCGATTTTGATGTTTCATTTTTCCCCGAAGGAGGATATTTGCTGGAAGGGATAAATTGCTGTATTGCATACAAGGCATTAAGCGCCGATGGAAGGTCTGAAGAAATAACAGGCGAAATAGCAGATGATAATGGAAATATCATAACAACCATACAATCAATGCATCTGGGAATGGGGAAATTTTATCTGGCTGCCGAAAAAAACAAAAAATATTTTGCCGTATGCCGAAACAGTCAAGGCATGGAAAAACGATTTGAACTGCCACAAGCACAATCAAATACATATTCATTGAAAACAACCTGGGTTAAGGACAATTTATACATCGCCGTTCAAAAACCAGATAATATACAGGAACAAAGCGATTTATACATTCTTGTACATACGCGCGGAATCACTCAATATGCTGCAAAATGGGATTTTTCGGACAAGGCAATATTGCTCAACAAAAATGATTTTCCATCGGGCGTATTGCAAATACTGTTATTCGATTCGCAACTTAATCCTGTATCCGAACGCCTGGTTTTCAACATAAACGAAGAAGAAGCGGCAAAAGTAGAATTTTCGACCGACAGGCAAAACTACGATGCGCGTGAACGAATAAACGCAAGAGTAAGAATTGCCGATGTAAAAAATGTTCCGTTAAAAGGGCATTTTTCTGTGTCGGTAACCGACAACAGCGATATTCCTATTGACACATCCGTGTCAATTCTTTCTACATTATTACTCACATCCGACATAAAAGGATATGTAGAAAATCCTGATTTTTATTTTCAACACGACAATAAAACGGCAAAAGAATCATTGGATATTCTCATGCAGACGCAAGGCTGGAGACGTTATGCCGTACCCGAAATATTAAAAGGAAACTATGAAAAGTCCAAAATAGATTTTGAAAAAGGACAAAAAATTTCGGGTTATGTGCAAACATACAGCGGCAGCAACAAAACAGATGGAAGTTCGATAATGATTTACTCAAAAAATCCGCCGGCAATGGAATACATGCAAGTTGACGATACAGGCAAATTTGCGTTGGAAAACATTGAATTTCCCGACAGTATTACTTTTACAGTTCAGGCATTCAACAAAAAAGGAAAACCTTTTGTCGAACTGTTTATAGATCTCGATACTTTTCCGACAGTAAACAATATTGCCCAAAATACAGCAATCAAAACAGAAACGGAACAGACACAGGAAAAAGAAGAAATATTTGCTTATGAGAAAGGCGTTTGGCTGCTTTTTTTGGAAGAATCAATTGTAACGGCAAAAAGAAGAGAAAAAAAGCAGAATACTGTAATATCGTGGTATTCAACTAATGCTACACAATCTTTTACAGAAGAAAAAATAAAAGAAATGTCTCCTTTGTATTTGTCAGATATATTGCGAACCATTCCAAACATAAGCATTTCCGATGGACAGGTAGTATATCACGGAGCATATTCGATGAGTGGAAATTTCGGTGCAAGAGTTGCAATTTTTGTTGATGGCGTTTCTATTGATAACAGTGAAGACAGTGGCTTTAACATTGATATGATTGATGTGCAGAATGTACAACGTGTTGATGTTTTCAAACGATCTCAAACTCAGATTTTTGGTTTGTCGGGAGGTGATTTGGTTATTGCGATAACAACGGGTTCGCCTCAATTTTATGATGATAAAATAAAATTCAACCTCAAAAAAATATCGCCCTTGGGATTTCAGTTGCCATCAGAATTTTATTCGCCGAAATATCAGACAGCGGCACAAAAAAACAACAAAGAACCCGATTTGCGAACAACAATTTTTTGGAAACCGAATGTAATGACAGATGAAAAAGGCGAGGCGCTTTTTGATTTTTATTCAGCCGATTACAGCACAACCTACTCGGTAATAATAGAAGGAATAACCGAAGATGGGAAAATTATTCGCAACATAAGCAAAATACAGCGAAAAAAATAAAACAATACATTGAAAACCGACATAGTCGAAAACGCACCCATATAACCATTTTTTTAAGAAATGACAGTTTTAGCATATTTTTTCATTATTTTTGCGCCATGTTACAGATTGAATTTGAAAAAAACATGAGAAAACTCGGCGTATCAAAGCGCAACGACAGGATTTTGCTTGCCGTCAGCGGAGGCATCGATTCTGTTGTTATGGCAAATTTGTTTTTTGCGTCAAAATTTAATGTGGCAATTGCGCACTGCAATTTTTCGCTGCGCGGCAAGGCTTCGGACGATGATGAAATTTTTGTTGAAAGGTTTGCAAAATTGCATGATATAACATTTCATTCTATAAAATTTGATACCGAAAATTATGCGCACGAACAAAAAATTTCGATAGAAATGGCAGCGCGAAAACTTCGTTACGGCTGGTTTGAAAATATCCGCAAACAATACGACTATTCTAAAATTGCAATAGCGCACAATAAAAACGATGTTGTCGAAACCGTTTTTCTAAATCTCGCTCGCGGCACAGGCATAAAAGGTTTGCTTGGAATTACCGAAAAAACGGAAACTCTTATTCGACCGTTGCTGTTTGCTTCGCGTAAACAAATCGAAAATTATGCAAACGAACATAACATTGCTTTTTGCATGGATGAAACAAACAGCAGCAACAAATTTTCGCGCAATCGAATACGGAATAATATAATTACAGAATTTGAAAAGATAAATCCATCATTTCTGCAAACAATGACCGAAAATATAAGCCATCTTTCGCAATGCTACGATGTGCTGCAATCGCTGAAAAATAAAGTGATTGCCGATGTAGTGTGCAATGATGTCAACAATTTTTTCATAGATATAAACAAATTGCATCAAACGAAAAATGAACAGTTGTGGCTTTTTGAAATATTGCAGCAATACAATTTCGGAGCAGAACGCATTGCGGACATTTGCGCTGCAATGGATGGCGAATCGGGCAAAAAGTTTTTTTCACCAACGCACGTTTTGCTTAAAGACAGAAAAAAACTGATTATATCCGCTTTGAAATCCGCTGAATTTTTGTATGCCGATATTGACGAAAATACTGCCGAAATTGAATATCCCATATCGCTGAAAATCGAAAAAAAGGAAAATAAAAATATTACTGTCGAAAAAAAACAAAACATTGCATTTTTGAATTTCGACAAATTAAAATTTCCCTTGACTTTGCGGCGATGGCAGACAGGCGACAGTTTTACGCCTTTCGGCATGAGCGGGCGTAAAAAATTAAGCGATTATTTTACCGACAAAAAATTATCGCAGTTTGAGAAAGAAGAGCAATACGTTTTGGTATCGGACAGAAAAATCGTATGGCTTGTAAACCATCGTATTGACGATAATTTTAAGATAGACGAAAATTGCAAAACCATTTTGAAGATAACGTACAAACATGCAGAAAAAAAAGATTGAAG
Organism: Prevotellaceae bacterium; assembly: GCA_031269545.1. Lineage (GTDB taxonomy): Bacteria > Bacteroidota > Bacteroidia > Bacteroidales > UBA932 > JAIRKV01. The sequence continues at coordinate 11,029 of JAISYZ010000058.1, read as the reverse complement.
ACGAAAGAATAATTTTAGGTATCGATCCCGGAACTACAATATTAGGTTATGGTTTGATTAAAATCAGCGGAAAAAATCCCGAATTGATGATTTTAGGTTCTATCGAATTGAAAAAATATAATGATCATTATCTTAAACTTAAAACTATTTTTGAACGAGTTACTCAACTTATAGACGAATATCATCCCGACGAACTTTCGATTGAGGCGCCATTCTACGGCAAAAATGTTCAAAGCATGCTCAAACTCGGACGCGCTCAAGGCGTAGCGATGACTGCGGCATTACAGCGTTCGATTCCGATTTTTGAATATGCTCCGCGAAAAATAAAAATGTCGATAACAGGACGTGGCTCGGCGTCAAAAGAGCAGGTTGCGCTCACGCTGCAAAAAATATTGCAAATAAAAAACCTGCCTCAAAATCTGGACGCTACCGATGGTTTGGCGGCTGCGGTTTGTCATTATTATCAAACGAGCGGAGCAGCAGCAGTCAAAGATACCTCGCCATACAAATCGTGGAAAGATTTTATAAATCAAAATGCAAAACGCATAAAGGAAAATTGATTTTCAACTTCCCGACAAAAACCTTTCGGCATCAATAGCAGCCATGCAACCTGAACCAGCCGCTGTTATTCCCTGACGATAATGCGGATCCTGTACGTCTCCTGCTGCAAATACTCCTTCGATATTTGTTTTTGTCGTTTTTCCCTGTGTGATAATATAACCATCTTTGTCGGTTTCGATAAAAGGCTTGAAAACTTCGGTATTCGGCTGATGTCCTATTGCAAGAAAAAATCCATCAATTGCAATTGTTTTTTCTTCTCCATTTTTATGTAGAAGAATTGCGCCTGTTACTCCTTTTTCGTTTCCTGTAATTTCTTTGGTTTGATATTCCCACAATATTTCTATATTTGGCGCAGTCGTTACCCGCTGTTGCATTATTGTTGTTGCACGCAAAACATTTCGGCGAACTATCATATAAACCTTACTCGCCAAACCTGCAAGATAAATGGCTTCTTCGCAAGCAGTATCGCCGCCTCCGACAACAGCAACATCTTTTTTTCGATAAAAAAATCCGTCGCAGGTTGCACATGCAGAAACGCCCATGCCTTTAAACTTTTCTTCGCTTGGCAATCCCAAATATTTTGCCGTTGCGCCTGTCGCTATAATCACTGTTTCGGCTTGTATCTGTTTGCAGTCGTCAATTGTAATTGTAAAAGGACGCTGTGCAAAATCAACTTTTGTAACAATGCCGAAACGAACATCTGCACCAAAACGCAGGGCTTGCTGTTTCAAATCGTCCATCAGTTGTACGCCTGTAATTCCCTGCGGATATCCGGGAAAATTTTCAACTTCGGTTGTTGCTGTTAATTGTCCTCCTGCCTGCAATCCTTCGTAAAGAACGGGACTGAGGTTTGCCCGCGATGCATAAATTGCAGCAGTATATCCGGCTGGTCCACTGCCTATAATCAAACATTTTGTTTTTTCCATCATTAAATTGTTCCTGTAAAATTTAGTTTACCCTCTCTTAAACAAGCTGACAGGTTAATACTAAATTGATTATTCATTTTTAATTGTTTTATATTTCTGCAAAGTTATTAAAAATAATAATATTTCGATAATATACTTTGCTCTGTATAAAAATGTGAGATTAAAAATGAAAAAGTTAAAGTTTTTGGATTGACCGCGTCGGGTTCGGCGTAGATAATCCAGAATATTGACAATTCACAAAATTATACCGCATGAAGTATAGTATGCCGACATTTGACAAAATAAATGTCATTATACTTTTTGGTTTTTAATTTTTTATCTTACCTTTGTGGCTTAGAAATAAAAAATCGGGGTGTGGCGCAGTTGGCTAGCGCACTTGCATGGGGTGCAAGGGGTCGAAAGTTCGAGTCTTTTCACCCCGACTTATTGAAAATCACGTAAATAAAGGGATTTGATGAATAATAAATTAAATTGCGTTTTTTGCCGTTTTTGGTGATAAATTTTACCGTTTTGTGGCTTCTTTTAATTTTAGTAATCGCTGTTGTGCCTTGTGATTACAGTAATTTATTTTGTAATGTTTACTTTTTTCATTTACTTTGCGAATTAATAAAAATACAACAGATTATGAAAAAACTTATTTTATCTTTTGTTTTCATACAAATCTTTTGTTTGTCGTACAGTCAACAAAAGCCACAACATTTTGTCGAAACAGCCGATATTTCCATAGCTTTCGACACTGCCCGTTTACATCGAATAGATGCTGCTTATCAACGACTTGTTGACGAAGGTATATTGCCGAATGCAGTAACATTTGTTGCGCACAAAGGAAATATTGTTCATTACAAATCGTTCGGATGGCGCGATGTTGACAAAAAAATACCTTGTCGCAAAGATGATATTTTCCGCATGGCATCGCAAACCAAAGCCATTGCCGTTGTTGCTCTTATGACACTTTTCGAGGAAGGGCGTTTTCAACTCGATGAAAATATAAAAAAATATATTCCCGAATTTGAAAATCCGCAGGTAATAGAAACTTACAATCCGATAGATACAACATACACAATGCGTCCTGCAAAACGCGATATTACCATTCGTCATTTAATAACTCACACATCGGGAATTTCGGCATACGATGCTCAACTTTCGGCAATATGTGCAAAAAACGGAATACCTCCGCTCAACACAAAGGCTGATATTACTCTTGGCGAAGCAATACGCCGTTTGGCAAAAATTCCTCTGGCTCACGACCCTGGCGAAAAATTTACCTACGGAATAAGCGTTGACGTTCTCGGATATCTTATTGAAATACTTTCAGAAAAATCAGTTGATGTTTTTATAAAAGAGCGCATATTCGATCCGCTCGGCATGCAAGACACTTATTTTTATCTGCCCGACAATAAAACAGACCGATTGGTTACTCTTTACGAATACACAAAAGACAAAAAACTGCAAAGAAGCAATCATCCTGTTCATCAGACATTCCCATACGAAGGAGCAAGAAAATTTTTCAGCACGGGAGCAGGTCTTAACGGAACGATTGAAGATTATGCAAAATTCTGTCAAATGATTTTGAACGATGGCGAGTTCAACGGAATACGCATTCTCGGACGCAAAACTCTCGAAATGATGCGCCATAACGGAGTCGGCGATCTTCGCGGCGAAATAGGTTTTGGTATGGCTTGGGATGTATTTCGCGAACAGTATGCGCATCGCTCAATAGCATCGACAGGTTCGTCGCGCTGGGGCGGAATGTTTGGCACAGATTATATAATTGATCCAAAAGAGGAATTGATACTTTTGATTTATGTAAACGTCAGTCCTAATTTTTCGGGCATAGATCCGAAAACATTATTACATAATGTAACTTATCAGGCATTGAAGTAAAATATTTGATATGCAATTTACTAACAACAAATTAATGCAAACAAAAACAAAAAAGCAATTTCTAATATTATGTGCATCTGTAACAATTTTGTTTCTGTTTAATTCTTGTTTTACCTGTTTTATATCGGTTGACAGTTTTAAACAACAATTTGCAGGCATAGATTCAACAGCATTAAAACAAGTAGAAATCCAAGGGTTTACGAGGTTTACATGCCTTGCAAATTCGTTAACTATTATTCAATGCGTTGACAAAAAAGGCAATCCTTGTGTATTGAAAAACAAACCATCCATTGAAATCCGATTTACTTACGGTTCTAACAATAAAAAAGTAATATTCTATTTCGACAGTGTAGTTTTAATCGGAAATAACATTATCGGTTCACTATCAAGACTCATTCCTTTAATTAAGACGATTCCGCTGAATGAAGTTAGTAAAATAGAAGTGCAGGATGGGAAAAAGAACTTTAAATATGTTGTGAATAAATAGTCGCTCATTAAAACCCTGATAGCAACTGATATATAAATTTTGCTTTTAATGAACAACTAAATATTTAATTTCGTAATTATTAAAATGAAATATAACAATATTCGTATAGTAAAAACATTAGATGGTTCGCAAACAATAAAAGTTGCAGATATCAACGAGCATTATCATTCTGTAAACGGAGCAATACAGGAATCGCAACATGTGTTTATAAACAATGGTCTTCATTATATCCGCAAAGACAAATTAAGCATATTTGAAACAGGCTTTGGCACGGGATTAAATGCGATGCTTACTTTCTACGAAGCCGAAAAGTCTAATAAATTTGTTGATTATACGACATTGGAATTATATCCTCTCGACGAAAAAATATTTTTGCAACTCAATTACGCCGAAATGTTAAATCTGGATTCAAATAAATATTTTTTGCCTCTGCACGCTTGCGAATGGAACAGAAATATTGAATTAAGCAAAAATTTCACCTTCAAAAAAATCAGTGTTGACTTGAATAAATATTCAGATAATAAACGGTTTGACTTGATTTACTTCGATGCATTTGCTCCCGATAAACAAAAAGAACTGTGGACAGAAACTGTATTTAAAAAGATGTTTTCGATATTGAACGATGGCGGAATACTGGTTACATATTCGGCTAAAGGCGAAGTCAAACAAAATATGCGAAATGCGGGTTTTACCATAACTCGACTGCAAGGAGCAGCAGGAAAACGACACATGCTGCGAGCTGACAAACAGTAAATTGTTCTTGTTTTTTGCTGCGCTTCAGTAATTTTTGAATTTACCTGATTTGCTTGCTTTCTACTGCATCGCGTCCGGCTTGCAGCGCTTTGATATTCATATCGACAATATCGCTGCCTTTTGACGAAAATAACTTGCGGACTGCGTTTTCGATATTCTCAAAACTGATATTTATAAAATGCGATGCAGCGCCAAGCATAACCATATTCGACGAACGCACCGAACCTGTATTTTTCGCAATCGTATCGGCTTCGATAATTATATTGTTCGGATTTTTCTTTATTTCGTCGATGACTGTTTCCATGTCAGGATAATTTGGAATATTAATAAACGGAGTGTTATTCGTAATTATTCGTCCGTTTTTGTCGAGATATGGAATATATCTTAACGATTCCATAGGTTCGATTGACAAAATTATGTCTGTTTTTCCCAAAGGTATCAAATCCGAACATATTTCTTTATCTGATATTCTCAAATTCGATTGTACATCTCCGCCTCGCTGGCTCATTCCATGAACTTCGGCTTGCTTGATAAACAGTTTGCTTTCGATTGCCGCAAGCCCTATCGCTGCCGCTATCGACAAAATTCCCTGTCCGCCTACTCCTGCTAAAATTATATCTGTTTTCATCTTTTTACTGTCTGTTTGTTTGTTTATTTATCTGTTTATTAATTGTTAATTATTAATTATTTAATGTTTTTTTACCGCAGAGGTCGCAAAGTATAAACGCAAAGAACACAAAGATTTTTTTAATTATTAATTATTAATTATTAATTATTTTCTGGGTTGCTTCGTCGCTGCGCTCCTCGCAATGACGTCCTCTTTTAATTGTTAATTATTAATTGTTAATTATTAATTCACTTTCCACTTTCAATTACTTCAACATGTTTGTTATTTTTACGACTTACGATTGCTTTTCACTCTTCGTGCAAAGGTCTGAATACATTCGCGCTGCGCAATTATCACCGAAACGCCGCTGTAATGCATTTCTTCTTTCAGTATGGCAAGATTTTCGTCAAAATTCTTTTTCAAAGGAATTATCACGCGTATATGTTCATGCTCAACGCCTATTCCTTTGCATATTTCTACAAGCCTGTTTGTTCCCGACGAATCCTGCCCGCCTGTCATTCCTGTTGTAAAATTATCGGAAATTATTATCGTTACAGCAGATTTTTCGTTTACGGCATCGAGCAGTCCCGTCATTCCCGAATGTGTAAATGTAGAATCGCCGATTATTGCTATAGACGGAACAAGTCCCGCATCGGCTGCTCCCTTTGCCATAGTAATAGATGCTCCCATTTCAACGCAGGTGTCAATTGCATCAAAAGGAGGCAAAGCCATTAAAGTATAACATCCTATATCGGCAAAAACTCTGCCTTTTCCATATTCGCTCACTGCGCTGTTTATCATTTCGGCAACATCGCGATGACTGCAGCCCTGACAGAGTTGCGGAGGACGCGAAGCCACCAAGTCGGGAATTTCGCAAGGTTTGTCAGTATCCATATTCAATGCTTTTGCCAAAATTGCGGGACTAAGTTCGCCTGTGCGAGGAATAGCGCCGCTTAAACGTCCGAGTATTTTGTTGTTGTCTGATATAAATCCTTTCAACAGTTCCTCGACCACAGGATAACCTTCTTCGGCAACTAGAATTTTATCACATTCCGAATAAATTTTTTCGACAAGCTTATACGGCAACGGATATTGAGTTATTTTAAGCACAGGATAATTACAGGGCGCAGCGATAAAATTTTCCATAAGATAATTGCAGGCTATTCCTGTTGTAATTATTCCGAGCGACTTGTCATTGCCATCGATGTATTTATTGAACGATGATTTTTCCGACAATTCGCGCAAAACTGTTTGCTTTGCTATCAGCGATTCGTAATTACGCCGTGCAATTGCAGGAAGAAGAATGAACTGTTTTGTTGCTGTCGGAAGATGTAAGTCGTTTTGCGGCTTTTGCGGTTTTGTTTCAACATTAGAGCGCGAATGAGCCAATCGCGTAGTTATTCTAATCATCACTGGAAGTCCGATATTTTCTGAAAGTTCAAATGCAGTATAAGCCATATCGTATGCTTCCTGCTGATTGCTCGGCTCTAAAATCGGAATCATTGCAAATTTTGCATAAATGCGCGAATCCTGTTCGTTCTGAGATGAATGCATCGATGGATCGTCGGCAGAAACTATTACCAAGCCGCCGTTTATTCCTGTAATTGCACAATTCATAAAAGCATCTGCGGCAACGTTCAAGCCTACGTGTTTGAAGCAAACCATACATCGTTTGCCTGCATACGACATTCCTATTGCGCTTTCAAACGCCGTTTTTTCGTTTGATGACCAGACTCTGTGAATATTGTTTTCACATGCCAGTTTATTATGCTGAATATATTCCATTATTTCTGTTGATGGTGTTCCGGGATAAGCGTAACAACCCGATAATCCGCCGTCAATTGCGCCCTGCGCTATGGCTTCATCTCCAAGAAGTAGTATATTTTTCATTTTTTTGATGATGTTTTTTTGCAAAGATATAAAATAATTTGCAATTTAACGGGTTCTGATTTATTATTTAAAGTTTTGCCATGTATTTAGTTCAAATTTATATGTTTTTACATCTAAATGGTTTCGCCTTAATTATTAAATATTTAAATTATAAATCAATTTTCTTCCTTATCTTTAATACTGAATTTTTATATCAATCCTGATTATATCCGAATTTTTTTAATTGTCTTTCGTTGTCGCGCCAGTCGGGATCAACTTTCACAAATAATTTCAAAAATACCTTTTTATCAAAAAATTTTTCCATGTCCTTGCGTGCATCTGTACCCACGCGCTTCAACGACTTTCCAGCCTGTCCTATTATTATTCCTTTTTGCGACTCGCGGGCAACGTGTATTACAGCCTCAATGGTGTACATTTTTTTATCTTCGATAAAATTTTCTATGCTGACTTCGACACAATAAGGAATTTCTTTTTGATAACACAATAATATCTTTTCGCGAATAATTTCGGAAGCAAAAAACCGCAAATTTCTGTCTGTCAATTCGTCTTTTGCATAATATGCAGGTCCTTCGGGAATTAATTCCAAGATTTTTGAAAATACATTGTCAAGGTTAAACTTTTCCAACGCCGATGCCGGATATATAAACGCTTGCGGTAAAAGTTTTTGCCACTGTTCTACCAGATTATTCAAAATTTGTTGATTTGTCAAATCTATTTTATTTATAACCAGAATTATCGGAGCTTCGATATTATTAAGTTTTTCGATATATTCTATATTTTTATCAAATTTTTCTATAACATCCGTAACATAAACAATAACATCGGCATCGCCTATTGCCGTGTTCACGAATTTCATCATCGATGATTGCAGTCGGTATTTGGGTTTTATAATTCCGGGCGTATCCGAATAAACTATTTGAAAATCGTCGCCGCTGACAATTCCTAAAATGCGATGCCGCGTTGTTTGCGATTTTTCCGTAATTATTGACAGATTTTCACCGACAAACATATTCATTAATGTTGATTTGCCTACATTCGGATTTCCTATTATGTTTACAAAACCGGAACGGTGAACCTTAGTCGTTGCTTGTAAGTCGTTAGCCATAAGTCATTTTATTTTTTTAATGATTTGATAAGTCCTCTGATTATTTTTGATAATTCATTTGTTTTTTCCAATAATATAATATTTTGTTCATTTTTTATTAAATCCATCCATTCGGCAAGATATGACATAGATTTCACTTAATTGCACGAGCCTGTAGCAATGTATAAAAATCTTGCAAAAGGCGATTTTTGTCATGCAATAATATCTTCAAATTTAAGTATTTTCATAAAAACGACTTACGACTATCATTCATACGCTCCCATTTTCAATGCTATGATTTCCTGTTCGGTAAGAAAACGACATTCGCCGCGCCGCAATTTTGATTTGGTTAGTCCTGCAAAATATACACGGTCGAGTTTGGTAATTTTATAATCAATATGTTCAAACATTCGGCGCACAATTCTGTTTCGTCCCGAATGTATTTCGACGCCTATCTTACGTTTGTCGTTATCATCGGTGTATGAAATTTCATCAAAAAAAGCAATTCCATCATCAAGTTGAACACCATCGGCAAGTCGCGTCATATCTTTTTTTGTAAGGTTTTTATCTAATCCTACGGCATATATTTTTTTCTTTCCATAACTCGGATGTGTCAAAACTTTCGTCAAATCTCCATCGTTTGTAAAAAGCAAAACTCCTGTTGTGTTTTTGTCAAGTCTGCCGACAGGATAAATGCGCTCGCTGCAATAGTTACGTACAATTGTCATTACGGTTTTATCGGCATGTGGATCTTCGACTGTTGTAACAAATCCCTTAGGTTTGTTCATAACTATATAAACTTTTCGTTCGCCGTGCAGCCGTTCGCCGTTAAACATCACTTCATCTTCGGGCGAAATCTTAACTCCCAACTCGGTTACAATGATTCCGTTAACCGAAACAAGTCCTGTTTTTATAAATGTATCGGCTTCGCGGCGTGAACAGATTCCTGAATTTGCAATGAATTTATTTAAACGTACTTTGTCAACTTCAACAGCATCCGCAGTTTGCATCTTACTTGCCTTTTTCTCTTTTATCTGGCGGCGTAGGCGACTGTCAACAGGCTCGGATACGCGAACATAGTTCTTTGGTTTTTGGTCGAATTTATCAGAAAATCTGTTTTTTGATGCATAATCATCATTGCGTTTGTAGGTTCTTTTCGGACGCTCGTCCGTTGCATTAAATCTGCGCTTCGTTGATGTCTGTTCATCATCTTTTCTTCTTCTGAAACTCTTATCATCATTGCGTTTGTAGGTTCTTTTCGGGCGTTCGTCCGTCGAATTAAATCTGCGCCTCGTGGATGTCTGTTCATCATCGTTTCTTCTTCTGAAACTCTTGCCATCATTCGAGTTACTTTCGTATTTTTTTCTCGAATAAGATTTTGATGATTTGTCATTTGATTTCAATGTTTTTCGCGAAACATTTTTTCTGTCATTAGTTGACTTTTTATATGCCATTATTCATTAATTTTGCGCAAAGGTACAAAAATAATTAATAATTAATAATTAACAATTAAAAGGGTTAAATCTTTTTTTGAGGCGCTATTATATCGCACACAGTTATACACACCGGTCAATATCACGCCGTCCTGAATGGACGTAATTTTCATAACCGCAGGTCGTTGACCTGCGGGGAAAGAACGGCATACCTCTTCTGCCTGAAAGGCAGGACTTCTTAATCACTTGTCGCACCTTTCAGGCGCCGGTTCGTGAGGCAGCTTTTTCCGCAAACTGCGCTATCGCTTGTATGCGGTTATGAAAATTACGTCCTTTCAGGACGGCGTGATAGTAACCGGTGCGTAACATGAGTTACTAATTTACTAATCTGCTAATTAATTTTGGTAACTCAATTTATTGTTGTCGGTAATGCGTGTAAAATCGTGCGCCGGTTTCGGGTAATTTTCCGCTGCAATCCGTGCTTTGGCGTCGTTAATCATTTGTTGCGTAACGGTGTGGACGCCTTCTCCGTAATCGTCGATAGTCAGATTGAGCGGCGTGAGGAAGCCCCAAGCCGTGAAAAAGGCGGTCAAGTCTAAATTGGCTGATTTACAGGCAAATTCGACAAACTGAATTTGACACGCGCCGTTGTCCAAATCGGGACTCGTGCGCACCCATTCGTAAATGTCCTTGTAAAAATCCGTTTTGCCCAAGGCATCGACCATATACAGTTTCAACTGCCAGAAAGGTATCAGTTTGCAGAAAGGGTCGTCGTGTTGCATATAACTGATGTTCGCGTCGAGAATTTCCGTAAACGCTTTTTGGTAACGGTTCTTTCCTCCGCCCAGATTTTCTTCCTGCAAGCGGCATTTTCCCGTCCATTTGGTTTGGATGTACGCCGAATGAATGTTGTTAGTAACTTCCGCCATTCCAACCCATTTCATTCCCGGGCGGGTTTGGTGGACGTGTCCGAGTTCGTGCGCCAGTCCCCAAACAGATTCGGAATAGCTCATTCCGTTGGCGGTCAGTTTATTCGCATTCAGGATTTCGGCTTGCGTACTGGCGTTATAGCCGGTATGGTAGTCGTTAGCGTACATAAAGGCGTCGCCATATACCACTTGGAAGTGGGCGCGGTTGTGGAACATTTTATTGTATTTTACCAAACCGATAAAATCCTGTTCGTCGTAAACAAGCAGGTCGTAGAGGTCGATCAAGGTTTTTCCGTCGGGCACATAACTGCGATACGCGCTTGTTTCAAAGGTCATGGTGGCGTACTGTCCTTTGAGGTCGAAGTGGCGGAAAGCGGCGGCGTTTATCAGGCGATTCCAATCGCCCGCCGTGTGAATACTGTTGTCGAAATAGCCGTTTACCGTTCCGCTTACGAAGTTTAATTTTACCGGATCT
>JAISYZ010000022.1 GCA_031269545.1 Prevotellaceae bacterium | reverse complement strand
CACATGCATGTCGCGCGAGTTGCCGACAGTTTTTCATGTCATCGGCAGCGCTTCGCGCGAAAATCTCGGCGGCAATTATTTTTCTACCGACATTTTGTCCCTGACGGGACATTTTTATTTACAATTATTTTGTTTGATTTAATGATTTTGGAATAATATTTTAACAATATTTGCAGGATTTTGCCAATATATTTTTAAAATCCTGCAATTTTTTACAAACATTTTCACCCGCAAATTATTGACAATCAAATACTACCATGTTTTCAAGTGAAAACTATGCAGATGCATAAAACTGAATTGATAAGGAACAACTAAATTTTCAAATATCGAAGCAGAATAAGTTCCACGTCCTTAGTGCGTAATTTAAAATATTTTTCCTGTACCCTCATGCGGAATCGAACCGCAATTTAAAGTTTAGGAAACTTCCGTTCTATCCGTTGAACTACAAGGGCTTATTAGATTTATTACTTTTTATTTATTTATGATTTATACGACAAATTGTCAATAATTCATTCATCCAATAATTCTTTTTCGGCTTCCTGTTTGCCATCGTATGCCCATTTCAGATAAATGGCTCCCCACGAAAATCCTGCACCGAATGTAGTAAGTATGAGATTGTCGCCTTTTTTCAGTCTGTCTTCAAAATCCCACATGCACAAAGGAAGTGTTGCCGCGGTTGTGTTTCCGTATTTTACGATATTCACCATGACTTTTTCTTCGGGAAGTCCCATGTGTTGTCCTACGGCTTTTATAATTCTAAGATTTGCCTGATGTGGAACAAGCCATGATATATTTTCGGCTGTTAATCCATGTTTTTCCATCATTTTTAATGATGTTTCCGTCATCTTAGAAACTGCAGCCTTATAAACAGGCTGTCCGTCCTGATATATAAAATGTTGACGGTTTACAACTGTTTCCATCGTTGCAGGATAACTCGAACCTCCTGCTTTTTGGTACAGATATTTGCGTCCCGAGCCATCTACGTACAACATTTCATCAATCACTCCATAACCTTCGGTACTGGCTTCAATAAGCACTGCGCCGGCTCCATCGCCAAAAATAGGACAGGTTGCTCTGTCTGTATAATCAACGAATGTTGAAATTTTATCGGCACCTATAAGAATTATTTTTTTATATCGTCCAGATTCTATGAATTTTGAGACTGTTGACAATGCAAATAAAAAACTTGAACATCCTGCATTTATATCAAATCCAAATGCATTTTTGATACCAACCAAATCGCTTATGATATTTGCTGTAGCAGGAAAAGGCATATCGGGAGTAACACCGCACCAAACAACCAAATCAATATCATTTACATTTGTATTTGTTTTTTTTATCAATTTGCGAACAGCCTTTTCTGCCATATATGAAGTTCCCTGTCCGCGTTCGCGTAATATGTGTCGTTCTCTAATTCCGATACGTGTCATTATCCATTCATCAGAAGTATCAACCATTTTGCATAATTCTTCGTTGGTTAAAATATATTCGGGAACATATCCTGCAATACCTGTAATTGCTGCTGTTATTTTACTCATTTGTTTTAATACTTAATGATTTTTTAATTTTATCAATTAAATCAACCCGTACAACTGATTCTGATTGAAGAATCATGTTTTTTATTGCCAAAGGCGTTGATGCTCCGTGTCCTATTATAATAGGAGCATTAGCACCAAGCACAGGAGTGCCTCCATAAAGTTCGTAATTGAACCTGTCGAAAAAATCGTTTTTAATATTAAGTTTTTTTGCTATTCTGTAATTTGCTTCCGCCTGTTTCAGAATTATGTTGCCTGTAAATCCATCGCAAATAATGACATCTGCTTTTTCGCCTGTAAAAAGTTCGTGTCCTTCTACATTTCCTGTAAAATTAAAGCGTTCGTCTGTTTTCATAAGTTCGTAAGCGGCTCGTGTGAGCAAAGAACCTTTTTCTTCTTCTTCGCCTACGTTTACAAGTCCGACACGAGGATTTTCGTAACCGAGAACTTCTTTTGCATAAATAGAGCCAATCAAGGCATACTGTAAAAGATTATCGGGTTTGCAATCAACATTTAAACCGACATCTGCAATAACGGCTGTTTTTCCGTTAAGCAAAGGAACGTTGCTTGATATGCATGGGCGTAAAATACCTTCAATAAATTTGACTGTATATACAGCGCCAACCATCATTGCGCCTGTACTTCCTGCGCTTGCTATAATGTCGATTTTTTTGTTGGCAAGATATTCAAAACCTACCGTTATGCTTGAATTGCTTTTCTGGTTGAATGCTTTTGCGGGATGATCGTCCATGCCTATGACTTCGGTTGTATTTATTATTTCGAAATTGTCGGCTGCAAAATCATGTTCTTTACATATTTTAATTATATTTTTTTCATCGCCAAAAAGCACAAGTTGTGTACTTTTTCGCACGCATTGATATGCATCGATAGATCCTTTTACTACGTTCAAGGGAGCAAAATCGCCTCCCATTGCATCTATACCTATTTTCATACGCAATAATATTTGTTAGACTTCAAAAAATTAATCTATTGTGAGTAAAATTGTTCAGCAATATTTCACGCTCAATTTTCAATTTCAAAATCTCATATTATGCCGATGCCTGCTTGTCAATAATTAAACGACCTCTGTAAAATCCACATTCGGGGCATACACGATGATAAAGAACTGCCGTTCCGCAATTCGAACAATTTGCCAATGTAGGCGTTACAGCTTTGTAATGTGTTCTTCTTTTGTCTCTTCTTTGTTTTGATATTCGATGTTTCGGATGTGCCATATAAATATAATTTTAATTGTTAATATTTTATTTCTTTCTATAATTTTAATTTACTGTAAGTTTCTTTAATATTTTTATCATTTCTTCGTTACATTGACTTTCGTCCGGATGCAGTCTTTGAACAGGTAAACTTATACCTATACTGTCATAAATATATTGAGCAAAATTTATTGTGTCTTCGCCGCGGTTTATGTAAATTATTTCATCATCGCTGTCGGTATTTTCATCTGATTCTCCATATTTTATCAGCATCGCTCCTTCGTATTCCATGCCGACAGTAACATCGTCCAAACATCTGTCACAAACGGTAACAACATTGCCTTTTATGGTAATTTTTGCAATCATTGATGTACTTAAACGATTCAATTCAATAGTTGCCGAAAGATTACCATGTTTTATTTCCGAATAGTCGAACTGTTCAAAAAATTTATCATCAATTTCGAAAACAAACTCATGTTTTCCAATAGATAAACCACTGAAAATCACATCATATTTGCTCAAGTAATTCACCTTTTATAATCTAAAATAGGTACAAAGGTAATAAAAAAAACAGACTGCGATAAAAAAGAGAGAAATTTTTATTCAATACAGATAAAAACCAATATTGATTATAGTAACAATCAACAATTTACATATCATTACAAATATATACATCAATCAATAAGAACGCTAACAGAGCATTGAACTCCGTTAGCGTTCGTGCATTGATTAATCATTTTACGCTTAAAGCGAAACGTTATCGTTTTGCCCAAAGTTTATTCATATCTTCCAAGGTTTTACCTTTTGTTTCGGGTACCCATTTCCATACAAAAATAAAGGCAAATATACACATTATTCCATACAGTCCGTATGCTATCATCGGGCTAAAATCGTAGAGCGGCGGGAATGTTGACGAAACAATAAAGTTGAAAATCCACTGAAATGCTACGGCAATCGCTACTGCTCGTCCGCGAATGGTGTTTGGGAAAATTTCGGATATTAATACCCAACAAATAGGTCCCCACGACATCATGAAAAATGCTGCATATACTATTATGGATGTAACTGGAACTATTCCCTTAACTCCTATACTGTCGCAAATCGCAATAGAAAAGGCTCCTATCGCCATTCCTATAGAACCTACCATAAGCAAAGGCTTGCGTCCCCATCTATCTACCGTAAAAATCGCCAGCAGCGTAAACGATATGTTCACTATACCCATAATCACTGTTTGTGTCATGCCTGTTTCTCCTCCACCAAGCGCATCGTTGAAAATGCGCGGAGCATAATAAAGCACGGCATTTATTCCTATCGCCTGCTGAAATACCGATAAGAATATGCCTATGACAATCACCGCAATGCCGTAAGTAAACAGTTTTTCGTTTTTTTCCTGAACTGTTGATTTTATATCGGATAATATTTGCTTTGCCGTTTCTTTACCGTTGATTTTCGTAAGAATTGACAATGCTTTTTCTTCCTGCTGCACCATGACAAGATAGCGCGGCGTTTTGGGAACAAGAAACAGCAAAAATCCGAACACCGCGGCAACGTATGCTTCGGAACCAAACATATACCGCCATCCTTTAAGGATTGTCCACGTGTCGGATTCCGAATTTAAAGACAATATGCCTGTTATCGGATCTTTATCTATAACAGGATTTGCGTGACTGCCCTGTATCAGATAATTTACAAAATAAACAATCAGCATACCGAAAATAATGGCAAACTGATTGCACGAAACAAGAGTTCCGCGTATTCTCGATGGAGCAATTTCGGCAATATACATCGGCACAATAGCCGAAGCCAGCCCCACTCCTACTCCTCCAAGTACCCGATAAAGATTGAATGCAATTAAAAGGTTGCTTGTTGGAATATTTTTTTCAAAAAACAAAAATTCGGGATAATAAGAGCCTAATGCCGAAAGGAAAAACAGAACAGATGCAAATCGAAGCGAGTTGCGCCGTCCAAGCCGCTGGGCAAAAAATCCCGATATAAAACCGCCTATCACACAACCTATAAGCGCACTTGCCGAAGTTATGCCATGCAGAAATTTATTGTATTGAAAATCTGCGTTAGATTGCAGAAAGAACCCTTCAAGTCCTTTTTCTGCACCCGAAATCACTGCCGTATCATATCCGAAAAGCAAGCCTCCAAGAGTCGCTACCAGTGTGATACATAAAATATAAGTTGAATTGTATTCTTTATTTTTCATGGATTATTTTGTATTAAATTTATAAATGCATGTATGTTGATATGTTTCGCCTACATTCAGCACAGTAGTTGGGAAATCGGGATTGTTGGGCGAGTCGGGGAATTTTTGAGTTTCGAGAGCGAAAGATTCGCGTCTGTTATGTAATTTTCCGTATTTTCCTTTTGCCGTTCCGTAAAAATGATTTCCGCTGTAAAACTGTATGCCGGGCTGATCGGTAAATATCGTCATTTCTCTGCCGCTTTCGGGTTCGTAAACTGTGGCGGCAGGTTCTTCAAGGCTTTTACAGTCGAGAACCCAATTGTGGTCGTATCCGCTGCCGTACAGCAACTGTTCGTTATCGTCATCAATTCGCTCGCCAATGGCGTGCGGATTGCGAAAATCAAACGGAGTGTTTTCAACCGGCATCAAATTTCCTGTCGGTATAAGCGCTCTGTTTACTTCTGTTATTCGACTTGCATTGAGACTCAAAATGTGATCTGTTATGCTGCCGTTGCCTTCGCCTTTAAGATTAAAAAATGAATGATGCGAAAGATTTACAACAGTTTTTTTGTCGGCAGTTGCCATGTAAGTAATTTTAAATTCATTGTTTGCCGTGAGCGAATATGTCATCAAAACATGAAGTTTGCCCGGAAAACCTTCTTCGCCGTCGGCAGAAACATACGAAAACGTAATTTCATTTTCGCTTACACTGTCAACATTCCAAACCACGTTATCGAATCCTTTTATTCCTCCGTGCAAAGTCTGTCCGCCGTTGTTAAGCGGTAAAGCATATTCATTTCCGTCGAGAGTAAACTTGCCGTTTGCAATACGGTTTGCATAACGTCCCACAACGCATCCGAGAAACCGTTCGCCTCTGTTGTGCAAATATGATTCGATATCGGGATAACCCAAGACAATGTCGTCATATTTTCCTGTTCTGTCGGGAGCGAACAATGATACTACGCGAGCGCCGAAGTTTGTTACCTGCATCGTAATATCGCCATTCTGCAAAGTGTATAATGACACCTGCTGACTGTCAACCGTTGTTTGAAAAGCAACAGCAACGAGTAAAGGTAGTTTTTGAATTATCATAATTTTATAAATTCATTTTATTAATATTACCAAACAACATACACTCATGCATTATGTACAGGGGAAGAATCCTGTACATAATTAATCTGCATAAGCGTTCAATATTATTATAATAATCGTCAATTTGAAACAATATTATATATACATGTTTACTGTTGCTTCATACAATTCCTGTTTGCCGCTTGTCTGTGCAGGTTCGCCTTTGGTTTTGGCATAGCCAACCAAATCTTCAAGCGACAGTTTTCCTTCTTCAAATTCTTTTCCTTTGTTTGCATCAAACGAAGAATATCTGTCGGCAAGCATTTTTTTGTATGGCGATTTTTCGAGAATGTCGGCAGCGCTTTCCAATGCGCGTGCAAAAGCATCCATACCAGAGATGTGAGCGATGAAAATATCTTCCAAATCGGTAGAATTGCGGCGCGTTTTTGCATCAAAATTGGTGCCGCCCGGCAAGCCGCCGTTTTGTAAAATCACTAACATGGCTTGAGTAAGTTCATAAATATCTACGGGAAACTGGTCTGTATCCCATCCGTTTTGATAGTCGCCGCGATTGGCATCGATAGAGCCAAGCAAGCCGGCATCGACAGCGCATTGCAGTTCGTGTTCAAAAGTATGTCCTGCAAGTGTAGCGTGATTTACTTCGATATTCACCTTGAAATCCTCGTCAAGTCCGTAAGCTCTCAAAAAACCTATAACCGTTTCGGTATCGACATCGTATTGATGTTTTGTTGGTTCCATTGGTTTCGGTTCAATCAGGAAAACGCCTTTAAAGCCTTTTGCACGAGCATAGTCGCGAGCCTTGGCGAGAAAAGTGGCAAGGTGATCTTTTTCGCGTTTCATCTGCGTATTCAGCAGCGATGAATAGCCTTCTCTCCCACCCCAGAATACGTAAGCAAGTCCGCCGAGTTCGATTGTAGCGTCAATAGCGTTTTTGATTTGAACTGCCGCACGGGCTACAACGTCAAAATCGGGATTAGTAGCCGCTCCGTTCATGTAGCGTTTGTTTCCGAACACGTTGGCAGTTCCCCAAAGGAGTTTTATTCCTGTTTCGGCTTGCTTCTGCTTTGCATATTCAACGATTGCCTTCAAATTGGCTTCGTACTCTTCGATAGATTTTCCTTCGTCAATCAGGTCGATGTCGTGAAAGCAATAATATTCGATGCCGATTTTCTGCATAAATTCAAAACCTGCATCCAGCCGCTGTTTTGCAATTTCGAGAGCCGAGCTGCCCTGCGCCCATGGAAATGTTTTTGTTCCGGGTCCAAACTGGTCGCTGCCTTCGGCGCAAAGAGTATGCCACCACGCCATCGAAAATTTGAACCATTCTTTCATTTTACGTCCATACACAACCTTTTCGGGATTGTAATAACGAAATGCCAAAGGATTTTTACTTTCTTTTCCTTCGAATTTGATTTGTCCCACTGTGGGAAAATAAATGTTTTTACTCATAAATTTTTTGTTTTTTTAAAATTAGTAATATAGTTAATTTGTCTTTTTGTTTATTTGTTCGTCATTGCGAGCAGTACGTATAATAAAAATTTGCACGCAGATGACGCTGATACAACAGATTTGCGCAGATAAATAATATTTAAAATCTGTATAAATCCCTTTAATTTGCGTGCTGAAAAATTTTTTATCCATTATCTATTAATCATTAATCAACGCCAACCATCTGTTGTAGGCATCCGCTGTTTCTTTTTCGTTGTTCGCTTCGGGCATTACGGTTATTATTTTTTTTAACGTGGCAAATGCTTCGGTTTCGTCTTTGTAGATGCCTGCTCCTATTCCTGCTCCACGCGCTGCTCCTGTCGAGCCATCGGTATTATACAGTTCGACTGTTGCACCTGTGATATTCGACAGTGTTTGTCGGAATATTGGACTTAAAAACAGGTTTGCAAGTCCTGCTCTTATGGTTTTCGTTTCGATACCCATTTGATTCATAATATCCATTCCGTATTTAAATGAGAATGCAATGCCTTCGTGCGCTGCTCGTATGAGATGTGCTTTGCCGTGCCTGATAAAATTAATGCCGTGTACGGAACAGTCGAATTCTTTGTTGCACAATACCCGTTCGGCTCCGTTGCCGAAAGGTATAATGCTGATGCCGTCGCTGCCGACAGGAGTTTCGGCTGCAAGTTCGTTCATTTCGGCATAACTGATATTTTCGGGAGCGACGTTGTTTTTCATCCATGCATTCAGAATTGCCGTACCGTTGATGCAGAGCAGTACGCCTATTCGTGTTTGCCGTTCGGAATGATTTACGTGAGCAAAGGAATTGACACGTGAGAGATAATCATATTTTGCATCGCTGTTGACGCCGTACACTACGCCTGATGTTCCTGCTGTGGCTGCAACTTCGCCCGGATGAAATACATTAAGCGAAAGTGCATTGTTGGGCTGGTCGCCTGCACGATATGTAACTGGAGCGCCTGCTTCAAGTCCCAATTCTTTAGCCGCCGAATCTGTTAAATATCCCTGCTGCCCGAAAGTGGAGACGATTTCAGGAATTAGTTTTGTGTCAAATCCGAAATAATCGTACAGAAATTTTGCAGGAGCGTTTGCCGAAAAATCCCATGCTATACCTTCCGACAGCCCCGAAACAGTTGTACGCGCATCTCCCGTAAGCCTCATTGCAATATAATCGCCCGGAAGCATGATGTGTCGTATTCTGGCATAATTTTCCGGCTCGTTTTCTTTCAACCATGCCAATTTAGAAAGAGTGAAATTTCCCGGAGAATTTAACAGATGCGATAAACATTTTTCATTTCCCAAATCGGCAAATGCTTTTTCGCCATAATGAACGGCGCGGCTGTCGCACCATATTATTGCATCGCGAATAACTTTTTGATATTCGTCAACAACTACCAAGCCGTGCATTTGATAAGAAATGCCTATGGCTTTTATTTCCTTTGGCGTAGCGCATGACTGTTCTATTACAGCCTGTGTAGCCAGTTTCAGATTTCCCCACCATGTTTCGGGATCCTGTTCAGCCCATCCTGTTTTCACGGATTTAATACCCATTTCCTTTTTTGGGAAAAAGGCGCTTGCTGTTGCTTCGCCGGTCTGTATGTTAACCAAACTTGCTTTTACCGACGAACTTCCAATGTCGTAACCGAGTAGATACATAATATTATTTGTTTATTTGTTTGCTTGTTTATTTATTTATTTGCTTCGTCATTGCGAGCGTTAGCGAAGCAATCCAAACTAACGACTATTCTGGATCGCTTCGTCGCTTTGCTCCTCGCAATGACGCCTTTTCTTTCTGCTGTTGTTCATTTACTATTTGCTAATGTTTGTTTATTTATCAAATCAAAACAGGTTTGAATTTAGGTACAAGTGATTTCATAATGCACCAAGCCAGTAAATACGCCACAGCGCAAAACGAAAATACAATAGTATATCCTGTTTCTATGTGTCCGAGCGACCTGTAATAAGCGAACAATGTGCCTGCGGCTTTCGATATTATCACGCCGCTAATTCCGCCAGCCATGGTTCCTATGCCGATAATAGACGCTACCGCTTTTTTAGGGAACATATCCGACACCGTTGTGTAGATATTTGCCGACCATGCCTGATGTGCCGAGCATCCTATGCCGATAAGTACAACAGGTATCCACATTGAAATATAACCGAGCGGCTGCGCCATCAATACCACTAATGGAATCAGCGCAATGATTAACATTGCCGTCATACGGGCTTTGTAAGGTTCAAATCCTCTTTTCATAAAAAATGCAGGAAACCAGCCTCCGCAAATGCTTCCTACCATAGTCATACTGTACAATACGGTTAACGGTAAAGATACTTGAGTGTTTTCCATACTGTACTGGTCTTTCAAATACGCAGGCAGCCAGAAGAGAAAAAACCACCATACGCCATCAGTCATAAATTTGCCGAAAAAGAACGACCATGTCTGACGATAGCCCAGCAGACTGAACCACGACACCTTTTCTTTTGTATTGACTGTTTCTTCCTTTGGCTTTTCGACAATAATATTATCCTGATTTATGTAATCGTATTCCGCTTGACTGATTTTGCCTTTTGCCAGCATTTTTTGCGGAGAATCGTAAAAGAGAAGCCAGAAAATAATCCACAGAAAGCCTATTCCTCCAACAATTATAAATGCAGACTGCCATCCCAAACTTTCTGCAAGTAAAGGAACAGTTAAAGGCGCAATAATTGCGCCGATATTTGCGCCAGAATTAAATATACCAGTCGCCAGCGAGCGTTCTTTACGCGGAAACCATTCGGCTACGGTCTTTACGGCAGCAGGAAAATTGCCCGCTTCGCCAATAGCAAGCACAACGCGCCCGACTATAAATCCGAGAACAGACACAGGCAAAACGATACCTATTACTGACAGAACAGGTGAAACTGCTCCGCCTATTCCTATGGCAAAGGCGTGTATTACTGCGCCTATCGACCAAACGGCAATTGCCCAGGCATAACCCTTTTTCGTGCCTATCCAGTCAATAAATCTTCCTGCAAAAAGCACAGCAATGGCATAACAAAATGTAAAGGCAGCGGTAATATTTGCATAGTCGTTGTCAGTCCAGCCGTATTCTGCAGAAAGCGAAGGCTGTAACAAACTTAATACCTGCCTGTCGAGGTAATTGATTGTTGTTGCAAAGAAAAGCAAAGAACATATCGTCCAACGGTACTTTCCTATTTTCTCATTAATGTTATTGAATTTATTCATATTATTTGATTAATTTTTTTGTAATATCCAATGTGTATTTACATAATTCGGCAATTTTTTCCCATTCGCCTGCCGCAATAATTTCTTTTGGGAACAGATTAGAACCCATCCCTACGCAATTCACTCCTGCGTCAAACCACATTTTGAGATTTGCTTCTTCGGGTTTTACGCCGCCTGTTACCATCAACATCGTCCATGGCATAGGCGCTTTTATGGCTTTCACAAAATTTGCGCCCAAAACATCGCCGGGAAATATTTTGCACAAATCGCAACCGAGTTCCTGCGCAAATCCTGCTTCCGACACCGAGCCGCAGCCCGGCACATAAGGAACCAGTCGCCGATTGGCAACTTTGGCAATATCGGGATTTAGCAAAGGACTCACAATGAAATTCGCTCCCAACTGCATGTAAGCAGCAGCAGTCGGCGCATCAATCACAGAGCCGACACCGAGAATCATCTCTTTACATTCTTTGGTTACAAACTTGCTTAACTCGCCAAATATTTCGTGTGCAAATTCGCCGCGATTGGTAAACTCAAACACTCTGATTCCGCCGTCGTAGCAGGCTCTCACTACCTTCTTTGCGACATTAACATCAGAATGGTAAAACACCGGAATTATGCCCGCCGAAAACATTGTTTCTAAAACTTGTATTTTATTAAATCGTGCCATTTTTTATTTACTATTTTTTTATTTACTATTTTGTTTCATTTTTAATCTCACATTTTTATACAGCGCAAATATTATTTTTAATAATTCTTCATTTTTGGTTATTAATGCGTGTAATAAATTTTCCCGTATCAATTTCTTCTACTATTAACTCGAACCAATATAAGGTTTCATCCAATTCTTTTTTAACTATTTTCAGTTTATTGACAAAATCTTTTTTTGATTTTGCTATATATGCCGCTCTGTAATTTGCTCCGCAGGACATACCTGAACGGATAATTTGTCTGCCTATAATCTTCCCCGCAACATTATCAGGTAAATTTTCCACAAGTTTAATAATCCTTAATGCAAAAGCCTTTGTTCTTGTTTTTAATTCTTCCGATTTCATAGCATCTTCAAATAATAAATAGTCAATCAAAAAACAGTCATTTATCTAATCACTCTTCCGCTGCCGTCGCCTTTCATTAACTGCTCTACTTCGGCAACGCTTACCAAATTGAAATCGCCGTAAATGGTGTGCTTTAAAGCCGAAGCCGCCACCGCAAAATCAAGCGCCGTTTGGTCGCTGTCGGTAAACGTCAGCAATCCGTAGATTAATCCACCCATAAACGAATCGCCGCCGCCGACACGGTCAACAATATGTGTAATATCGTACTGTTTGGATTGAAGAAACGCATTGCCATTGTGCAAACAGCCGCTCCATGTATTATGGTTTGCATTTACAGAGCCTCGCAATGTTATAATAACTTTTTTTGCACGCGGGAATTTATTCATTAATTGCCGGCATACCGATTCAAACTCCTGCGCTGCAATATTACCCTGTGTTTGCGACACATCGAATTTTTCAGGTTTTACGCCGAATACTTTTTCAGCATCTTCTTCATTGCCCAAAATAATATCGCAGCCTTCAACCAGCAAGGGCATGATTTCGGACGCTTTTTTTCCGTAAAGCCAAAGATTTTTGCGATAGTTCAAATCACACGAAACGGTAATGCCCATTTTGTTTGCAACCTGAATGGCTTCGAGGCAGACATCGGCTGCGCTCTGCGAAAGAGCAGGCGTGATTCCTGTCCAGTGAAACAATTGCACATCTTCAAAAATTTTCTGCCAGTCAATCATCCCCGGTTGAATGTCGGCGATTGACGAGCCTGAGCGGTCGTAAACCACTTTCGAAGAACGCGCCACTGCTCCTGTTTCAAGAAAATAAATGCCCATGCGTTTACCGCCGCGAATTATATTTTTTGTTTCTACGCGGTATCGCCTCAATTCGGCAATGCACCAGTCGGCAATATCGTTTTCGGGCAGGCGCGTAATAAAATCAACGGAAATTCCATAATTAGCCAGCGATACGGCTACGTTCGCTTCTCCTCCGCCGAATGTAGAAACGAGATTATTTGCTTGACAGAAGCGAAGGTTGTCGGGCGTTGCCAGACGAAGCATTATTTCACCAAAAGTAACTACCTTTTTCATTTTTCGTTAGAATTTAAAAAAATTATTTGCATTGTTATATGATATATCTTCCACCAGTTTGCCCAAAAACGGCATTTCAGAGGCAGGCAACAATCCCTGTTCTATATCATTTCCAAAAATATTGCATAATATCCTGCGGAAATATTCGTGGCGCGGATACGATACGAAACTGCGCGAATCGGTGAGCATCCCGACAAAGCGGCTTAACAGTCCCATAACCGATAAGGCGTTCAACTGGCTTTCTATTCCATCTTTCTGGTCTAAAAACCACCAGCCTGAGCCGAACTGTATTTTTCCTGCTGCCGAGCCATCCTGAAAATTGCCGATCATGGCTGCAAGCATGGCATTGTCACGCGGATTTAGATTATACAGTATGGTTTTCGCGAGTTCATTTTCACTGTCTAAACGGTCGAGAAATTTAGATAACGATTGGGCTGTATTCAAGTCGCCGATAGAATCAAAGCCTGTGTCTGCGCCGATCGCTTTGAAAAATCGCGTGTTGTTGTTGCGCAAAGCGCCATAGTGAAACTGTTGCGTCCAGCCTTTGCGCCAATCCATCTTTGCGCCTTCGACAAGCATCGCCGATTTGAATTTTCGTATTTCATCAATTGCAAGTTTACTGCCGCCGTACACTTTTTTGAAAATGTTTTCGATTTCTGCATCGGTGTAATCTTCGGCGTAAAATTCTTCAAGCCCGTGGTCTGATAATTTGCAGCCTGCCGAAGCAAAGAAATCATGCCGCACCTGCAAAGCCTGCAACAAATCAGAAAAGGTATGAACAGCAACGCCCGATACGTTCGATAATTTTTCTACGTAAGCGCGGAAAGCGTCAGGATTTTCTACAGCCATCGCCTTGTCGGGGCGCCAGGTAGGCAATACTTTTACTGAAAAATCTTCATTCTGCAATGCGATATGATATTCCAAAGAGTCAACAGGGTCGTCGGTGGTGCAGACAGCAACAACATTGTATTTCTTCATCAGTCCGCGAGCGGTGTATTCGGGCGATTGCAGTTTGACGCTACATTCTTCATAAATCTCTCGCGCAGTTTCGGGTTTTAGCAATTTGTTCACGGCAAAGCAGGTTTTCAGTTCCAAATGTGTCCAGTGGTACAAAGGATTGCGCATGGTATATGGTACTGTTTCCGCCCATTTCTCAAATTTCTCCCAGTCGGAGGTATCTTTTCCCGTAATAAACTTTTCGTTGATTCCGTTTGCACGCATTGCACGCCATTTATAATGGTCGCCTTCGAGCCAAAGTTGCCCCAAATTATCAAATTTTCGATTTTCAAAAATCTGTTTTGGGTCTAAATGGCAATGATAATCAATTATAGGTTGATTTTTTGCATGTACGTGATAAAGTTGTTGCGCCGACTCTGTTTGCAAAACAAAATTTTCGTCCATAAATGTTTTCATATCCACTTGCATAAAAATATTTATACTCCGCTGAATGAACTGAACCCGCCATCGACAGGCATCACAATGCCCGTAACGAAACTTGCCGCACGGCTGCACAAAAACTGCACTGCGCCGTTTAATTCGGATATATCGCCGAAACGGTTCATGGGCGTTTTTGCCAGCACTTTCACGCTGCGTTCGGTGAGCGTGCCGTCGGGGTTGATAAGCACGGCGCGGTTTTGGTCGCCTATGAAGAAGCCGGGCGCAATGGCGTTTACGCGCACGCCGTCGCCATATTTCATCGCCATTTCCATAGCCATCCATTGCGTAAAGTTGCTGATTCCCGTTTTGGCTACCGAATAGCCCGG
>JAISYZ010000192.1 GCA_031269545.1 Prevotellaceae bacterium | reverse complement strand
TATGCTTTCATTATTTTTATTATTTAAAATTTTGTTGCAAAGATACGATAAACTTTGAAAAGAGTGAAATTATAAGTTACTAATATCACATACTGAATATACAAACAACAATCGTTTTCTTTATAAACAAATCAAAAAAAAAATTAATCAATCAGTTTTTTATTTCAGTCATTAATCATTATTTCGTATCTTTGCAAAAATTTTGGCTTCGTAGTTCAATGGATAGAATGAAAGATTCCGGTTCTTTTGATGTGGGTTCGAGTCCCGCCGAGGTCACTGAACAAAATTAAAATCTTATATTTACATCAACTCCCCATTGGAATTGTTTTGCTCGCTGAACAAACGAATTTCCCATCGATTCGAAATAAAACGAATGATATTTTCTGTTCAGAATGTTTTTGCTCCAAATGCTAAATTCATATTTGTTCTGAGCAATGGTAATTTTTCCGTTGAACGTTCCGTAATATCCGCGCCAAGCGTTGTTTGCTTCTGTCCAGTAGGTTTTTCCGTAACCGTAATATTGCAGATTACAGCGAATTTGAGCCGTTGATGTTATATATTCGGCAAAATCGAAAGCCAGCATTAATGTATGACGCGGAACCATTGGCACAAAATTATTGCCGTAACTGACAGGTTGATTCGTTCCGTTCACTTTTACAGTGTCGTTGTAAACATCAAATTTGGCGTGAGTGTAGCCATAAGCAGCGTCAAAATAAAGATTTCGACAAATTTTCGCGCGTAACGAAAATTCAATGCCTTTGCTTGTTGAGCGTCCTGCATTTTTCATCATGCGTCCAAGTCCCTGCGGCGCAAATTGTGCAATTTGCTGATTTGTGCTGCGAATAAAAAATGCTGCAAAATCGCCCGACAGAAAACCTTGTATCAGGTCGCCGCGTCCGCCGACTTCAAAATTCCAGCTTTCTTCGGGTTTGTATGAAATGACTTCGTTCACCGCGTCAATATCTGTTTCTGAATTTCGACTTGCCATTTTTGCCTGCATCAAATCCGAAAACATTTGATTATTGTACCCGCCCGATTTATAACCTTTCGATGCCAGAACATAAACATTTACGGCAGGCGAGAACGAATATTTCAACGAGATTTTAGGAAGTAACTGAATATAATTTCTTGAGTTTTTTCCGTTAATTGTATCGTTTTTTATCTGTACAATTTCGGGCGCCGGTCCGGGCATTTTCACTCCTATGGTAATTTTCGATGAAGAAAAATAATCTATCTTTATCTGTTCGTAATCAAAACGAAGTCCCGCCGTAAGCGACAGTCCTTTGAACAGAATATTGTTGAAAGTTGATTGATGAAATATTGCGCCGCTTTTTGTCGGAATTTCAAAATCGCCGCCAACGATAATTTCATCGTCTTTGACAGTCATTTTGAAAGGCATTGCTCCCGAAGTGTATAAATTGTCGAAAACAGGCTGTATGATACTTTGTATTCCATCGTGCTTGAATGTTACAGGTCCCTGCGTATTCATTTTTTGATAAAATCCGAATGCTCCGAACAACCATTGATAATTGAACGCCGAACTGTTGTTACTGCTGTGCGATTTTATAATTATTTCTTCGCTAATAGAGCGTTGATGCTGAGTTTGCATTATGGTAAAAATTGATTTCGGTGTAAAATCCTGATCCAAATCCATTCTGTCGCCGAAATATTGCAATCCTAATGTTGAAATCAAAACAAAACGACTGCTTTCATATTCGAGCGAGATTCCCGTTGTCAACAACTTGCGTTTATATTCGTTGGCATCGTTATATGAAATTGGATTTGTCGTTTGCGTTGCCTTGTCGTAAATACTGTACGCAAAACCGTTTTGTCTGCTGTCTTCGTAACTTAACGAATAATCTGCCTTGAAGCGGTTTTTTTGATAAGCCAAATGTAGTCTTCCTCCAAAACTTGCAAGTTTGTCGGCGCTTTCGCCGTTATATGCGTTTGTTAAAAAACCTCCATCTTTGTTGTAGTTTGCGCTTATTGACATTCCAAAATTTTTTCCCGCCTTTGCATAATGCGAAATTTGAGTTTTATATTTTTCATTATTTGCCGCCGAAATATTTATGTTTGTTCCCTCATATTCCAAAGGCGAAAAGGTGTAAATATTTACAATTCCGCCAATCGCATTTCGTCCATAGAGAGTTCCCTGCGAGCCGCGCAAAACTTCAATTCTGTCAATATCGTAAAAGTCGAAATCAAAAGAACTTTTATCAAGGTAAGGAATATTATCAACATAAAGTCCTATCGCCGGCGTATTCATTCGCGAACCTATTCCGCGTATATATGTTGACGAAGTTAATTTTGTTCCATAATCGGGAATATAAACGTTTGGAATACTCATTGCTGCTTCTTTGAGCGATTGCAACTGCTTTTTCTTCACAGTTGATGCATTTATAACCGAAACGGCAGTCGGCAGTTCGCTGATATTTGAAGTTTCTTTTTTGATATTTTTAACAACCGCTTCGTCCAATATGTATATTGAATCGCTTTGCGCCTGACAGTTTGCATTTACAAATACAAAGATGCCGATAACTGTCGGTATAAGTTTATGTTTTACCTTCATTTTGTTTTTTGTTTTTAATTTTGGCGCAAAGGTAGTGGTTTTAGGCTTACAAAATTAGGATATAAAAGGAGATTGTTAGGACTTTTCAATCATTTTGCGAAATTCGACAGGACTTATACCTTCATGTTTTTTAAAAATACGGCTAAAATAAGACTGATCTAAAATTCCGACATTTGCAGATATTTCGCTGACGGTAAGATTTGTCTGATAAAGTAAAATTTTTGCTTCGGTGACAACCGATTCCAAAATCCATTCGGATGGCGCTTTTCCTGTTGTGTTTTTTATTGTTTTGTTCAAATGATTTGGCGTGATGTACAATAAAGATGCGTACTCGCTGACAGTCATTTTTTTTTGAGGATTATCGAAAAGTATTTCTTTGAAACGATTGGTTATTTTTTCGGCGCTGTTCAATTTTCTGACAAATGTTTTTTTATAAATCCTGTTTATTTCGAACAAAAGAGTGATTAAATAAGACCGTATCACATCATTATCGTTTATGGCGTTGTGAAATTCAACAAAAAGCCGCTGAAAGATAGCGACAACATAATCGGCTTCTTCGTGCGACAGACTTATTTTGTAATTTCCCCACATCGAAAGAAAATCAAAGCGTTTTAAAAAATTATTTCCAACCACGCCCGCAAGTAAAAAATCGTTGTGAAAACCGCCCATATAACCTTTGCATTTTTCGTACGATTTTATGGTAAATATCTGTCCTGCGGGAATTATGATACATTCGTTTTTGCGTATTACATAATTGTCAACGCCAACGTCAACAACAACTTCGCCATCTGTCAGAAAGAAAAAGCAATGCACCGTAGCACGCGCAGGATGCATTTGTGTTTTTGATAAATGATGATGTCCGTCTTCGGGTTTGCGAATATAGAACGAATCTAATTTTTGCATCGAAGAATGTCTTATTTCCATTTTTTTGTTTATTTATTCAGTTATAAAGTTCATAAAGTTATTCATTTTTTTGCTTATTTGTTCGTTCGTCATTGCGAACCCGCAGGGTGAAGCAACCGAAGCTCAACGGAGTTAATCCAGATTTACTATTTATGATTAACGACTAACTACTGTGTTTCTATGTTTAATATTTTTTGTACCGCAAAGGTCGCAAAGTTCTATACAAAGGTTTTCTCTTAATTCTTAATTGACTTACGACTACTTTTTACTTTTTTGTCTATTCTGCAAAGGTAATAAAATTTTTAATATAAATCATTAACCATAATTCATATATTACTTGAATGAAAAATTGTGAAAATACGTTATGTTTTATGAAAAGATGTAAAAGATTATATAAATTTATATTACTTTTGACGGTTTAATGCGAAATGAAAGATCTGTTTACAAAAAAGCAATATGATAATCTCAACCGATATTTGCAATCGGCAAAATGCGCTGCTATCATCACACACACAAATCCCGATGGCGATGCAATAGGCTCATCGATAGCATTGGCATACATTCTCGAAAAATTGAATATCAATTCCAATATTATCATTTCTAACGATTTTCCCGAATTTTTGCATTGGCTTGATGGAAGCGACAACATTCTGATTTATTCAAAAAAACGACACGAAACACGCGAGGCAATAAAAACCGCCGACTTGATTTTTTGCGTAGATTTTAATTCGCTTTCCCGAACTGAGATACTCGAAAACATTGTACGTGAAACAAGCGTTCCGCGTATTCTCATCGATCATCACATCGATCCTGATGATGATTTTGATTTAAAATTTTCGTATTATCCTGTAAGTTCCACATCCGAACTTGTTTATCGAATAGGAACAAAACTGCTCGGAACGAAAATTCTGCCTAAAAACATCGCCGAAGCCGTGTTTTGCGGCATGATGACAGACAGCGGCGCTTTTTCTCACAGTTCGTCGTATTCCGACTTTTTCAAAATCATTGCAAATCTTTTGGATTGCGGCATCGATAAAGACAAAATAACGCATCTGGTTTATGACAATTTTACTGAAAACCGAATGAAATTGCTTGGATATGCTTTGTCGAAAATGATTGTGCTTCACGAATATCATGCGGCATATATCACACTTTCGCGCGAAGATTTGAAAAAATTTAATTTTCGTATAGGCGACACCGAAGGATTTGTAAATTATCCGCTGTCGATAAAAGGAATAAGACTGTCGCTGCTGCTGGTTGAGAAAGACGACCACATAAAACTCTCGATACGTTCGCAGGGCAATTTTGATGTCAACGAAATGGCTCGCAGACATTTTCACGGCGGAGGACATTTTAATGCCTCAGGCGGAAAAATGTTGTACAAATACGAATACTGTAATACTGAACTCGAAAAAATTATTAAAACGTATGAAGAAAAATTATGCAATGCTTAATACACTATTATTTGTTTTGATTTGTTTTACATCCTGCAACGGCAATAATGACAAAACCGACAGTTTTCAACCCAAAAGCGCGGTAAATGTTCGCAAAAACATCGAAAAAGCAAATAAGATTTTGATTGAAAAAGATAAGGACAAAATAGAATCATTTTTGCGGCGTCATAATTTGCAGGCAATTTTTGACAGTACGGGATTCTGGTTTGTCGAAATAGAAAAAGGAAACGGAACAAAAATCGAAAACGGCGCTCTTGTTGCCTTGCAGGGCGCAATAAATTTAATAGACGGAACTCCCTGTTACACATACGCCGAAGATAATCCGCTGGTGTTTGTTGTCGGCAAAAGCAACGAACTTTCGGAAGTGGCAAACGTGCAAAATGCAGTTTCGGGTTTGCACAGCGCACTTGTTCTTATGGAAAATCAGTCGCGTTATGTTTTTGTTTTTCCGCCGCATTTGGCTCACGGCATTATCGGCGATGGAAACAATATTCCGCCGCGTTCGATTTTGATTTATGATATTAAAGTTTTGGATGTGAAATGAAAAACGGTCAAATGAAAAAATATTACGTTAAGACAAAAAACATGCTGGTATTTATTGCTTCGGTATTAATGTTTGCTGCATGTTCAAACGAAGAAACAGTTGTGAATACCGAAGACAGATTGTTGTCAACTTTTTACAGCAACGCAATTTCGGATACAACGGGACAAATCAATGTTGTGGATTCGGCAATTGTTAATGGCGTTATTAAACTTTCGCTCAACACTGGCAACAGCAACAACAAAATCGAGCAGGGCGATTCGGTGAATTTTTATTATATCGGCGCAGTTTTAAACTCGACAGACATTAGTAATTTCATAAATACGACAAATGTTTTTACGACAAATATAGATTCTATTGCCGTTAAGTGCGGACTTGCGGGAATGATCGGAAAGGGCGTGGAAAAAGGCATTGCGGGAAAAAATCATTACATAAAAGGTCTGGATACTGGTTTAACAATGATGAACGAATATGAAAATGCTTTGATACTTTTTCCCTCGCAATTGGCTTACGGCGGTAATCCTGTGGGAGCAGTACCTGCAAATTCTCCGTTAATTTTTCAAATTATTATTACCAAAATAAAAAAGAATTAATACTTTTGTAATTCAAAAAAAATAAAAAT
The DNA here is from genome assembly GCA_031269545.1 of Prevotellaceae bacterium. Classification (GTDB taxonomy): domain Bacteria; phylum Bacteroidota; class Bacteroidia; order Bacteroidales; family UBA932; genus JAIRKV01. The sequence continues at coordinate 7,044 of JAISYZ010000192.1, read as the reverse complement.
ATGAAGAAACTAATTTGTTTATTAATATTAACAGCATCATTGCTGGCATCGTGCGCACGAGAAGAAAGCGAATCTCTCGAAGCAATTCAGGACAGACTTCTGCAATCATACATATCGGTTGTGCATTTGGATACATTGATACCCGAACCTTTGGGCTATTACATAATTAGACTGAACGAAGGCACAGGCGCAACACCTGAAAAAGGCGACTGGGTGAAATGGAATCAAACACAACGCTCGCTTGACGAAACAGTAATTTCAGTTACCGAAAAAGATCAGGCAATGCAGTACGGTCTGTTCGATGCAAACTTGCAAACCACACATTACATTCCAAATTATAACTATCTTAACGAAGCCTACATTTACAGATGTCTGGCAGATGTATTTCCCAAAATGAAAGAGGGAGCAAAATATCGCATTATTACACCTCCACGATTATTGAATACAACAGGTTCGTCAAGCCAGCAGTCGGGTTATATAAGTTATATTCTTGATGTTACCTTGTGCGAAGTTATCAAAAATCCTCAACAATATGAACTCGATCAAGTAATGGACTATAAATATATGTATTATCCCGAAATACTCGACTCGATAAAATACGGAATGTATTACAAAACTACATACGTAGCGCCCGATACTGTTTGGAAAACAAACGACAACAACGAACTTGTTCCGGTAGTAAAAGATACGGCAAGCGCTATTGACGGACGTACGGTTTATGTAACTTATGTGGGACGCTTTCTGGATGGATTTGTTTTCGACACAAACATTATCGACTCGGCAAAAAAACACAACATATACGATGCGAGCAGAAGTTACGATACATTATCGTTTACCATAGGCGGCGGAAATAGCATTTACGGATTTGACAAAATAGCGCAGCAACTCAAAACGGGAGATTCGGGTTTGGGATTTTTTACATCCGAGTGGGGATACAGCATTTATGGTTCAAACCCTTCGACTAGCAGTTCGAGCGATTATTACGGAACAGAAACAACTTCAACAGTTTCAACAATAATTCAACCTTACACTCCGCTGGTTTTTGAAGTCTGGATGCATAAGATTACGAAATAAATTTGACTGATTAATACTAAATTATTGTTATTTTTTTGTCGAGCCACAGGTTCATAAACCGCCTGTGGCATTTTTATATTCAACGCACAATTCTGACGCCGCGTATTATACATTTCTGCATAAATACTAATTATTCTTATATTATAATATATTTGAGATAAAATTTCAGATTTTTTTTGTCTTTATCAAAAACAGACGCATAATTCAAAAATTTTGCATACATTTGTGATATGTAACAATAAATTCTATGAGCGATAAAAAAATTGTAATCATTCCAACTTACAACGAAAAGGAAAACATTGAAGCGATTATCCGTAAGGTTTTTGCGCTCGAAGGTGATTTTAATATTTTAATTGTAGATGACGGTTCGCCCGATGGCACGGCAAACATTGTCAAGCAATTACAAAATGAATTTGCCGACAGGCTTAACATCATAGAACGCAGCGGAAAACTCGGTTTAGGCACTGCATATATAACAGGTTTCGACTGGTGCCTGCAAAACGGCGCCGATTATATTTTTGAAATGGATGCGGATTTTTCGCATAATCCCGACGATCTTATACGATTGTACAATGCCTGCAAAAATGGCGCAGACCTTGCAATAGGTTCGCGTTATCTTACGGGAATGAACGTAGTGGACTGGCCATTCAGCAGATTGTTGATGTCGTATTCGGCTTCAAAATATGTGCGAATCGTTACACAAATGAAAGTAAAAGACAGCACGGCAGGATTTGTTTGCTACGGGCGAAATGTTTTGAGCGCAATGAATCTCAACAAAATTCGCATGAAAGGTTACGGATTTCAGATTGAAATGAAATATACCGCACACAAACTCGGATTCAAAATCGAAGAAGTTCCTATAATTTTTATCGACAGGAAATTAGGGACATCCAAAATGAGCAGTTCCATATTTGGCGAAGCAATGTGGGGAGTGTTGAAACTTAAATTCAGCAAAATTAAAAAGCAGCATAAAAAATAATTAAATTCCGGTAATAAATAAAGCATAAGCAGATGAAAATTTTCATAAAAAATGCGACAATAGTAAACGAAGGAAATTCATTTCGGGGAAGTCTTTTGATAGTTGATGATATTATAAAATTTGTTGTAAAAGATTCCATATATCCTCTAAATATTGATGCAGACGAAGTGATAGATGCTTCGGATTTGATTTTAATTCCCGGAGTAATTGACGGACATGTACATTTTCGCGAACCGGGACTGACAAACAAAGCCGATATACATTCCGAAACAGTTGCGGCTGCCGCCGGTGGCGTTACTTCGTTTATGGACATGCCGAATACAGTTCCCGCTGCTACAACAATAGATGAACTCGAAAAAAAATATGAAACGGCAAAAGAAAAATCATTGATAAATTATTCGTTTTATCTTGGAGCAACAAATCAAAATATAGATGAAATAACAAAAATTGATGCTGAAAAGATCTGTGGAGTTAAGATGTTCATGGGTTCTTCTACAGGAAACATGCTTGTAGATGATAAAAAAACTATTGAAAAAATATTTGAACAATCGCCCGCATTGATTGCCGTACATTGCGAAGATGAAAATATAATCGAAGAAAATCTTTCATATTTCAAAAACAGATTCGGCTATGTTATTCCATTTGAATATCATAACAAAATACGAACCGTAAAAGCCTGTGCAACATCTACAAGACAAGCTATCGAACTTGCCGAAAAATATAATTCGCGATTACACGTTTTGCACGTATCAACAGAAAGAGAAGTTGACCTGCTCGCTGCCTGTATCGACAACAAACGCATATCTTCGGAAACATGTCCGCACTATCTTTGGTTTAGCGACAAGGATTATCGAAATATGAAAGGACTTATAAAATGCAATCCTGCAATAAAGGCTAAAACCGACAGATATGCTTTGCAGTATGCAGTATCAGAAAGAATTATCGATACCATAGCAAGCGACCACGCTCCGCATTTACTCGACGAAAAAAACAGCGATTATTTAAAATGTCCATCGGGATTGCCTTCCGTTCAACATTCGCTGAACATTATGCTTGAACTTGTCCACAAAAACATATTTACAATCGAAACTGTTGTTGAATGTATGTGTCATAATCCGGCACGCATTTTTGCAATTTCAAACCGCGGATTTTTACGCGAAGGATACAAAGCCGACCTTGTTCTCATAAATCCAAACGAAAAATGGCAAGCCGACAAATCGAACATTTTATATAAATGCGCATGGACTCCGTTTGAAAACATTACTTTTAACTCTAAAATAACTCACACGTTTGTAAATGGAAATTTAGTTTATTGCAATGGAAAAATCTATGAGAACGCAAAAGGCGAACGGCTGATTTTTGAAAAAAATCAATAATACTTATGGGACGAAAACTGCAAAACAGCGAGTTGAACAGACTGTCGATAGACGAATTTAAGTTGTCGTCGAAACTGCCGATAGCAGTCGTACTTGATAATGTTCGCAGTAGCCATAACATTGGCGCGGCTTTTCGCACAAGCGATGCATTCAGGATAGAACGCATTTTTTTATGCGGAATTTCGTCAACGCCGCCAAACGCCGAAATTCACAAATCTGCTCTTGGCGCCGAAGATTCTGTTGACTGGCAATATTTTGCAAGCACCATTGATGCAGTAAACGTTCTTAAACAAAACGAATATAAAATTGTTTCGATAGAACAAACAGAAAACAGCATCATGCTCAATCATTTTTCGCCAAACAAAAATGAACGCTACGCTTTTGTTTTCGGCAACGAAGTTCGCGGCGTTTTGCAATCGGTTGTAGATGCAAGCGATTTATGCATCGAAATTCCACAAGACGGAACGAAACATTCGCTCAATATATCAGTAAGCATTGGCATTGTTCTTTGGGAATTTTACAGAAATCTTAATTCTGTTTTGAAATGATAAAAGCAGCAGTTATTAAATTAACAATTAATAATTAGCCGCTCCTCGAAAAGGATATAAAATATTTATTAATAAGGAATTATGAACGAAAATCAAGAGAAAAAATACAAATCTTTTGCTCAATACGAGTGAAAACCCTGCAAATATTTTGAAAATATTTTTGCAAAATCATTAAATCAAACATTTACAGTTCAGCAATAAGTAAAACCTAACAGGTTTCCGAAACCTGTTAGGTTTAAAACTCCTTATAAAATGTCTGTTTATTAATTTTTGTATCTGAAAATTTTGCTTTTAAGGACTGATTAATTTATAATTTATAAATCAACAAATAAAAACCTTTGCGTAACTTTACGACCTTCGCGGTAAAAAATCAAACCGCAAAGGACACAAAACCGCCGTTTCAAATAAACAAATATACAACACAACAAATATTAATCATTAATTTTACTTTTTTTATTTTTCAATATCTGCCACAACAGGAATCCTATCAGTGCGCCGTACATTACGATTGATAAAATTTCTGCTCCCTGCGATTTTACCCAGTTTTCAAGCGTTAAATCAATATTGCCGAAACGTAATGCAGCACTTAATACTCCCATTAATGCTCCGCCGGCAATAAATCCCGATGCAAGCAATGTTCCTTTTTCGCCGCGCTCTTTGTTTACTTCCGATTTTTTGCTGCGCGTGGTAACAAACCAGCTTATTGCTCCGCCAATCAGAAGCGGTACATTCAGGGTTAATGGTATAAACATTCCGAGTGCGAATGCCAAAGCGGGAACTTTGCAAAAGTTAAGAACTAAGGCAATCACAGCGCCGATAGCGTAAAGCAACCACGGTGCGCCTGTTCCCGACATCAGCGGATCGATAACGGCTGCCATTGCATTTGCCTGCGGCGCAACCAGTGCGCCCTTGCCGACAAATCCATAGACATCATTAAGAATTATCATAACTCCGCCGACAGTTACCGCAGCGACAAGAGTGCCTAAAAATTTCCATCTCTGCTGTGTTGCAGGAGTTGAGCCTAACCAGTATCCTATTTTCAAATCGGTAACAAAACCGCCTGCCATCGACAGCGCCGTGCAGACAACGCCGCCCATTATGAGCGAAGATACTATTCCTGTTGCGCCTTTCAATCCTACGGCTACCATTATTACAGACGAAAGTATCAATGTCATCAGCGTCATTCCCGAAACAGGATTTGTTCCTACAATGGCTATTGCGTTTGCGGCAACGGTTGTAAACAGGAATGCAATAATTCCGACAACCAAAATGCCTATAACTGCATAAAGCAAATTAAAGTCCATAACTCCAAAGAAAAAGAATGCAAAAACAACGAGTAAGGTAAATATCAATCCGAAGGCGACAATTTTCATTGGTAAATCACGTTGAGTACGCACAATCTCTTTATCCGCATTTGCCGATTTGTTTTTCATTTCGTTTGAAACCATTCCTATTGCGCCTTTTATTATTTTCCACGATTTTATTATTCCGATGATTCCTGCCGTTGCAATTCCGCCTATGCCTATATGACGGGCAAAGCCTGAAAAGGTTACGACACCGGGCTTCGGTTCCATTCCTTTAAATATAGTTTCAGGCGACATGGCGTCAATGCCGCCCGCATAAGTGGCATTTAGAAATGTTAATATACTGTCGCTCAATAATGGTAACAAAGGAATAATTACAAACCAGACAAGAAACGAACCGAAGCATATAATTGCGGCGTATCTTAATCCTACAATATATCCAAGACCGAGAACTGCCGCACATGTATTTATTCCGAAAAAGAGTTTTGTTTTGTCTGCAATTTCCTGTCCCCATGCGCAAACTGTGCTTCTGAAGGTTTCTGTCCAAACGCCGAATGTTGCAATAACAAAATCGTAAAGCCCTCCGACAATTCCTGCAATTATCAGTGGTTTTGCCTGCGAGCCGCCTTTTTCGCCCGAAACAAGCACCTGTGTCGTTGCTGTGGCTTCGGGGAAAGGATATTTTCCGTGCATGTCCTTAACAAAATATTTCCGAAAAGGTATTAAAAACAATATTCCTAAAATACCGCCCAGCAGCGAACTCATAAGTATCTGTATAAACGAAACCGACATTTCATCGCCATATTTTGCCTGTAAGATATATATGGCAGGAAGCGTGAAAATAGCGCCTGCAACAATGACTCCCGAACTTGAGCCTATCGATTGAATAATTACATTTTCGCCAAGAGCGTTTTTGCGTTTTGCTACTGTCGAAAGTCCTACGGCAATGATAGCAATGGGAATTGCCGCTTCAAAAACCTGTCCTACTTTCAAGCCGAGATATGCTGCTGCCGCCGAAAACAAAGCAGCCATTAAAATTCCCCACAACACAGACCATGTATTGGCTTCGGGATATTTTTTATTTGCCGACATGATGGGTTTATATTCTTCATCATGTTTGAGTTCTGTAAATGCATTATCAGGTAATCCGATAATTTTTTCTTCGTTATTTTCCATATTTGTCAATATTTTGAACTGCTAAATTACAAAAAAAATGTTAAACAGCAATTTTTATATGGTTTTTATGCCTTATATAAAATCGATACAAAAAGAAGAAAATTATAACTGACATGGTATATTGAATACAAATTATGAGATATTAAATCATTAACTATCATAATTAGGTTAATTCTTTTTTTGAGGTGCTATTGCCTTTTTCAATGTATTTAAGAAGCATAAAAATTAGTAACTCCTGTTACGCATCAGTCAATGTTACGTTGTCCTGAAAGGACATAATTTTCATAACCGCAGGTCATCGACCTGCGGCAGGAAAGTAAGCAGAGCGCACTACCTGAAAGGTAGGACTGGTGGAGCGTTCGGAAGTCCTGCCTTTGGCTTCGCCGATTTTCAATTCAGGCAGAAGAGGTATGACCATTCTCTCTCCGCAGGTCATCGACCTGCGGTTATGAAAATTACGTCCTTTCAGGTAGGGTGTGCAAACTCCATAAAAAACGACCACTATGCACACAATATTTTTTTTCGTTTAACAGTTCCGTTTACAGATAGATGAGAGTCTTTCCAATCGTCTAAATCTTTCATAGAAA
>JAISYZ010000191.1 GCA_031269545.1 Prevotellaceae bacterium | reverse complement strand
TACTTCTTAAACTCGGATTTTTACTTCTTAAACTCAAATTTTTACTTCTTAAACTCAAATTTTTACTTCTTAAACTCAAATTTTTACTTCTTAAACTCGGATTTTTACTTCTTAAACTCAAATTTTTACTTCTTAAACTCGGATTTTTACTTCTTAAACTCGGATTTTTACTTCTTAAACTCGGATTTTTACTTCTTAAACTCAAATTTTTACTTCTTAAACTCAAATTTTTACTTCTTAATTTCGGATATTTATCTCAATATTTCGGATATTTTCGTCTTCATTTCAATTTTTTATCTTCTTAATTCAAATATTTATCTCCTTAATTTAAATGTTTATTTCCATTTGTTTAATTCGTGTTATACCGTTTATATTATACGACAAGGATGTTTCACGCAAAGTTACATGATTATTGTAATATATGCAAACAGTATGCCTGCCGGCAACCCGCCGGCAGTTTGCTGATATGATTTATAATATATTGTTTTCATGCGATTTACCTGTGGCTTTAATATAAATTGGATGTTAAAAAAATTTTCAGGAAATATTAAAAAACAGTGGATAACTGACAGGATAAGGGCGAAGGTTTGCTGTTGGTTTTCAATCGATTTTTGTTATATTTCCTTTTTCCACATTAAATAATGAGAATGAATTTTTTTGCTGTTCAAGGATTTTGTTTAAACGGGTTTTGTTGCTGTCGGTGATAAAAATCTGTCCGAAATCGCTGCTTGCAACAAGCGCAATCAAATGCTGCACGCGATGCAAATCCAGTTTGTCGAAAATGTCATCGAGCAAAAGTATTGGAGCGATGCCTGTTTGCTGTTTGAAAAAATTGAACTGCGTAAGTTTGAGAGCAATCAAAAAAGTTTTTTGCTGTCCCTGCGAGCCAATTTTTTTTATGTGGTAACCGTTCATTTTCATTATAATATCGTCTCGATGAATGCCTGTGGTTGTGTGCTGCATTATGCAATCTTTTTCAAACGAATTTTCGAGTAAATCAATAAAATTGCTTTCGTTTAAATCGGATTTATACGTTATCGAAACCTCTTCGTTGCCGTTTGAAACCTGTGCATAAACCTGCGTAAAATATTGCTGTATCTGCTCGACGAACTGTTTGCGTTTTTGATATACTGTTTGAGCATATTCGTTCAACTGTTCGTTGAAAACGGCAATAACTTCATTTTTTTCCTTTATCTGCTTCAGCAGTTTATTTCGCTGCATCAGCACGCGATTATATTTTACAAGATTTTCGAGATAAACAATATCAAGTTGCGACATGACGCTGTTGAGGTATCGCCGCCGTTCATCGCCCGAATCGTTTATGAGCGAAATGTCGGTTGGCGAAATCATGACGAGCGGAATAAGTCCGAGATGGTCGGCAAAACGCGAATATTGTTTGTCGTTGCGTTTGAATATTTTTTCGCCATCCTGCACGCCGCAGTATATTTTTTCACTGTTTTCTCTGCGTACGAAATTACCATGTATGATAAAATAATTTTCGTTATGTTTGATATTCTGTCTGTCGGTATTGTTGAAAAAACTTTTTGTAACCGACAAATAATATATTGCATCGAGCAGATTTGTTTTTCCTTCGCCGTTGTTGCCTGTAAAGCAATTCATGTTTTGCGAAAATTCCAAGTCAGCCTGCTCAATATTTTTAAAGTTATTTATGGATAATTGTTTTAGATACATTCAAAAATTTATTTTGTGCGAAGGTATAAAATGTTTTTCAAAAATAAAGTAATTGAAAAAAATAAAATATTCCAAAAAGTTTTGTTCATCATTGAAGGATTTTGTAAAATATTAAAATAGGATGAAAGGATTTTTTTTGCAAATAAATTATTCACAAAAAAACCTCTGCGATTTATTTTGCAGAGGTTTTCAAAAACGATGAAACAAAAAATTACTTTTTGTATTTTAGCCATTTTATAAGTTCTTTGAGAGATGCTTTTTTTCCGTACATCAATATTCCTACACGATATATGCGTGCTGCAATCCATGTGAATAAAACGAATGTTGCCAACAGTACCGTCATCGAAATAATTATTTCGAACCACGAAACTCCAAACGGAATACGGGCAAGCATAACCATTGGCGATGTAAACGGAATCATCGAACCCCAAAATGCAAGCGGATTGTCGGGCTGTGTCGATACGATTATCATCATACAATATCCTATCATCAGCGGAACACCTGTTATTGTTTGCAACTGCTGAGTGTCGGATTCGTTATCGACAGCCGAGCCTACTATTGCAAACAGAGATGCGTAAAGCAAATATCCCAGCGTGAGATAAATAATGAAACAGACAAGCATTTTTGTAAATGAAACTGCGCCAACGTAACTTTGCAGTTGACTGACAATGTCGGAAAATTGACTTTGTGCAACAAATATTATTATTCCGAACAGAATTATCCATATAAAAATTTGAGTAAGCACAACCAGCGCCACGCCGATGATTTTTCCCAGCATTAAATACATGGGTTTTATTGACGAAATTATTATTTCTACTATTCGGCTTGATTTTTCTTCGATTACGCCGCGCATTATCTGAATACCGAACATTAATACTATAAAGAAAATTAAAATTCCGCAAATCATTGCAAGTCCCATTAATGCCCTTGTATCGCTTGCTTTTTCGTTGCCCTGTTCGTCCAGACGGATTGTTTTGATGTTTAAATTCGGATTTAGTACCTGTGCAATCTGTTCTACCGAAATATCGTATTCTTTAAGTTTTATCTGCGCTGCAAGAATTTTTATCTGTGCCGTAATCATGCTCAATACGTCAACGCCGACCGCCTGTTCCGAATATAGCGTTATGTTTCCTATTTCATTTTCTTCGCTTTTTTCGATATGTAAAACGGCATAATTGTCGTCTTTCAGTAAACTGTTTTTCAGCGAATCTATCGGTTTTATTTCGTTCACAAATTTTATTGTTCCCGCGTTTTTCAGTTCGCCGGCAACAAGTCCCGAATCGTCGAGAACTGCAATCACTTTTTCTTTGTCGCTTTTTATCTGCGCAATAAGAGTCGGCACAATTGCAAGACAGGCAAACAGAATGGGAGTTAGGACAGTCATTATTATAAATGATTTTTTCTTTACCCGCGTGATAAATTCACGTTTTACAACAAGCAGTATTTTTTTCATTTGTCGTCCTCCACAATTTTAATAAATATATCGTTCATACTCGGAATAATTTCGTTGAAGTTTATAATTTCGGCGTCTTTTATAATTCGCGAAATCAAAGCGTTTCCTGTTTCTTTTGTTATTGCTTTGACTTTAATTTTGCGGAAAAATTTTTGTTCGCCGCTGTCCAAAACCTGATAATTGTTGCCAATGTTTTCCATCAATTTGTCGGTTTCGCCGCGATAATCAATTTCAAATACGTTATCTCCATAGTTATGGCGAATTTCGTCTATCTGTCCGCTCAAAACATTTTTCGATTTGTTTATGAGTGTTATATAATCGCAAATTTCTTCGACCGAAGCCATATTGTGAGTAGAAAAAATGATTGTTGAACCCTGTTTTTTGAGGTTCAGAATTTCGGTTTTCAGCAGATTCACATTAATAGGGTCAAATCCACTGAAAGGTTCGTCGAATATGAGAAGTTTTGGATTGTGCAGAATTGTAACTATAAACTGCACTTTTTGCGCCATGCCTTTCGAAAGTTCTTCAACTTTTTTGTTCCACCAAGCCTGAATTTCAAATTTTTCGAACCATTTGCGCAGACTTTTTTCTGCATCGTGTTTGGTAAGTCCTTTCAATCGTGCGAAATACATTGCCTGTTCTCCGACTTTCATTTTTTTGTACAGTCCGCGCTCTTCGGGCAAATATCCAATGCTGTACACATCGGTTTCTTGCAGTTTGTGTCCATCAAAATACACTTTTCCACTGTCGGGCGCTGTGATTTGATTGATAATCCGGATAAGAGTGGTTTTTCCTGCTCCGTTTGGTCCCAGCAAGCCGTAAATGCTTGCTTGCGGAACTTCGATGCTTACATTATCAAGCGCCAGATGATTGGCATACTGTTTTACAATATTTTCTGTTCTTAAAATCATGCTTTTTATATTAGTAAACTGTATTATTCTTCTTTATTGTTCATTATTACACGAATAAGATTGTTGTCGTTAAGAATTTTTGCAGCAAATTTTTGAATATTTTCGGCGTTCATTTCATCAATATATTTATCATAATCACTTGTAGCGTCAAAATTCAAAAGGTGCAATGATGTCAAATAACTCAGCCATGTATTATTTTGTTTAAGCTGGTCTTTGCGCTGTTTCACCATAAATTCTTTTACTTTGACTAAATCGTCTGCTGACGGTCCGTTTTCGGCAATTTTCTTAAATTCGTTTGTAACATCATCCAGTAAACCTAATTTTTCTATTTTTTCTTTTTCCGAATCAAACGAAACAACAAGCGAATAAGTTTCTTTGGGTTCTCTGCTCAACGATCCCGAAGCGCTTACTCCGTAACTTCCGCCTTTTTCTTCGCGAATGACTTCGGTATAACGCATACGCAAAACTTGTCCCAAAACGTCTATCAATATGCGATTTTCGAGAGTGTAATCAATATCGCCTGTCCAAGTATAAGCGACAGTAGTTTTCGGTGTTTGCATTTTCGTTTCAAAGATATTGTCTTTTATTCCGCGAACAGGAATTATTCCATCGTTTTTCCATGTTGTTATCGTTGACGATGTCGGTATCGAACCTATATATTTTTCGACAATCGGTTTTAGTGCGGCAGGATCGATATTTCCGACAAAAGCAAAAGTAAATTTTGCGGCATTGTCGAAAATCTGTTTATGCAAAGCAGGCAGTCTGTCGAATTTGATTTGGTCGATTATTTCAGATGAAACCATCTGGCGGCGATGATGATTGTTGTATAAAGTTTTCTGCCGTTCTTTTGAAAAGATGTAACTTGGATTGCTTTCCAGATTTTTCAGTTGCGTTTTGTAATTGTCAACAAGAACGTTAAAATCGTTTTCGTCCCAGCGTGGATTTGTAAAGTTCATATATACAAGCTGCAAGATTGTTTCAATATCTTTTGGCGAGCCGCCAGCCGATACAACTGTGTTGTAATCAGAAACATTAATACGGACGTATGCTGTTTTTCCTGCTAACTGTTTGTTCAAATCAATAGCGTTGAGTTTTCCTGTTCCCGAACGCGCCATCACTGTTGGCATGTAAGATGCTGTATTGTAATCATCGTCCGAAACATTTGAAGATCCATCGCGAGCAGATATTGAAATTACTATTTCGTCGGCTTTGAAATCGGTTTGTTTTACAATAACTTTTACTCCGTTTTGCAGTGTCCATACTGTTGAGCCGAATTTGTCGGTTTCTTCTTTCGCTACCTGTGAACCTTTTAATACTATATCTTCGGGAATAATAGGCTGTTTCACAACATCATCCTTATATGCTTCGAGTTCGGCTGCGCGTACTTTTTCAATCACCGCTTTAACTTCGGCTTCGGTTGGATATGTTCCCTGTTTTTCGGGAGCCTCAATCATTGCAATCTGATTTTCCAAGGTTATCAATTGTTTTGCAGCCATGTTAACCATATTTACATTAAGATTTGCTAAAATCTCTTTTGTAAGTTTATAGTCTGTTTCGTCGTCGGGAATGGCATTATTATACTTGAAGTTGTTGATATATGAATATATATAATTTCTGTGTCGGTTGTCATTACGATTGTTGTATGCTACTTCCGCTTCTTTCAGATAATTGGCTTTTGCAATTTCAAATTCACTTTCGGTAAACCCAAAACGGCGTATTTTTTCAAGTTCGCCGTATAATGCTTCAAGCGCAACGAGCGATTCGCCTTCGCGAGCCACCACTGAGCCTACAACAGCATCGCAGGATGCAGTCATTCTGTATCCTGCAGTATAACCCGAAATGAAGGGTGCATTTGGTTTTTGACTTATTTCGCGCAAACGTGTATCTTCCATTATGCTAATCAATGATTTTATTACATCAATCATGTAAGCGGCATAGGTTCCTTCCATTTGGCTTGGCGTGGGATCGTGTTTTATATAAATCGAAACTTCAGTGCCTGTCGCTTCGCTATCGGTAAGAACTGCAACGGTTGGTTCTGCATTTTTCGGAAGCGGATAAACTCCTTTCGGTTCGGGATTTTCAACAGGTTTAACATCTGCAAATATTTTTTTGATTTTTTCTACAACCACGTCCGCATCAAAATCGCCGACAACAACAATGCATTGCAAATCGGTACGATACCAGCGATGATAAAAATCGCGAATTTCAGCATGTTTGAAATTTTTGAGAATTTCGTCTGTTCCTATAACATTGCGTTTTGAATATCGCGTATCGCCGTAAAGCACAGGCAAAGATTTTTCGAACATGCGCCAGCTTGCGGTGTTTCGCGTACGTTTTTCTTCCAGAATAACGCCGCGTTCCTTATCAATTTCGTCTCCTTTGAGAGCAATAAACTGCGACCAGTCGTGAAGTATAAGCAAACATGTATCAAGATTTCCGGGTTTATCGAGCGGCACAGCCGAAACATTATAAACAGTCTGTTCCATACTTGTGCTTGCATTCAGATTTTGTCCAAATTTAATTCCAACCGACTCGCACCATGTTATAAGTTTTTTGTCGGGGAAATTAACAGTTCCATTAAAAGCCATGTGTTCAAGAAAATGCGCCAATCCCTGTTGATTGTCTTCTTCCTGCGCTGCGCCTACATAATGAAAAATGTAAAATTCAGCCTGTTTTTCGGGTTTTGCATTTGCTCTAACGTAATAAGTAAGTCCGTTTTCCAATTTTCCTGTTTTTACATTTTTGTCAACTGGAATACGTTCCATTGGATTTGTTTGTGCGTTTACTGTAATAACATACAGCACAGCAACGATAATTGATAATAAGATTTTTCTCATGATATGTAAATTTTATTTTAATTTATTTAATATTTGTTTTATTTGTTCACAAAAGTAAAAAAAATATTTGTTTTTAGCATATATTTATAATTTTTTTATTCATCTGAATTAGATTTTTAGACATATAAATCATGTTTTTTAGTATAAAAATAGCCATTGTCAATATTAATTTATTGTTTTTCGATATGCAAATATAGATGTATATTTTTAACCGCAGCGTTAAAAAAAGTTAATGTTGTGATTTCCAATATTCAACATTCATAATTAGCAACTGAAGCGCGGTATAGATAAATCTTAATTTTTCATTTTTAATTTCACATTTTTATCCCAGGCAAAGTAGAAAACCGAAAATAAATTCATTTTTTTTTGCTGTTTTATTTCATTTTTATATATTTGCATCATCAAAATGATAACGACTCATATTTTGGGGTATTAGCTCAGTTGGATAGAGTGTTTGACTGGCAGTCAAAAGGTCATCGGTTCGATCCCGATATACTCCACTGAAACGTAATTAATAAAACCTGAATATTTATTTTAATCATTTTATAATTTGAAGTTTATGAAAGTAGTGGCAATACAGGGAAGCCCGCGAAAGAACGGAAATACGTTTTTTGCTTTGACGATTATAAAAAATATTATTGTTGAAGAAGAAATTGATTTTGAAATTATTGACATTGGAGGCAAACACATTCGCGGATGTATGGCTTGTGGAAAATGTTATGAAAATCGCGACGGTAAATGCGCAATAACAAATGATGTTTTGAACGACAGCGTTGCGAAAATGAAAAATGCAGACGGAATTATTATTGCTTCGCCTGTGTATTATTCGGGCATTGCGGGAACGATGAAATGTTTTTTAGACCGCGCATTTTACGTTGCCGAAGCCAACGGCGGATGGTTTCGACATAAAGCGGGAGCATCTGTGGTTGCTGTCCGCAGAACAGGCGGAAGCATGACTTTCAATTCTTTGAATCATTATCTCAATATTGCCGAAATGTTAATTCCTTCATCAAATTATTGGAATGTTATTCACGGACTTGCACCCGGCGATGCTGCAAAAGATGAAGAAGGAATACAGATAATGCAAATGCTTGCAAAAAATATGGCGTGGATGCTCAAAATGCGTGAACGTTCAAAAGATATTGAACCCAAACAGGCGGAAAAAATATTTACCAGTTTTATAAGATAAAATATGAAAAAACGTGAATTTATAAGAACCTCAATCTTTGCAGGAACAGGATTAATATTGGGAAATATTTCGGGACGATTAATAAAAAAATCAGATAGAAAGAACAAAAATAAAAAAGTAATTGCAATAAACGGAAGTCCAAACGAAAAAGGCAATACTGCTTATGCACTCTCAATTATCGGCGAAATCTTCAATAACGAAAATATAAATTTTGAAATAATTCATGTCGGCAAAAACGATATTAGAGGCTGTATTGCCTGCATGAGATGTCACAATGAAAAAACAGTGTGCATACACACTACAGCCGAAGAAAAAAAGTGGATTGAATCGATGAAAACAGCCGATGCTCTTATTCTTGCATCGCCAACATATTTCGGCGGAATGGCTGGAACGATGAAATCGTTTTTAGATAAGGCTTTTTATTCAAGTTCAAAAGATTTTCGTAATAAAACAGGAGTAGCAGTCGTAACAACGCGGCGCACAGGCGCATCAATGACTTTTGAAGGATTAAATCAATATTTCACAATTAATGAAATGCCTGTTGCATCGTCAACATACTGGAACAATATTCGCGGCTTGACGGTTGACAATTTGAAGCAGGATAGTGAAGGCATACGGACATTACAAAATCTTGCAAAAAATATAATTAAAATGATTTGATATTAGGGTTTTGTATGATGAAAGATTTTCTTTTTGGAAAAACATTAAACGAACTTGTCGAAATTGCATCACGATTATCGTTGCCGCGTTTTGCCGCCAGACAAATTGCCGACTGGCTTTATAAAAAACGAGTGAAAACGATTGACGAAATGACAAATCTTTCGCTCGAAAGCCGTAAAAAACTTGCAGAAGAATTTGATATGGGAACTTCGTTTCCTGAAAAATTCCAAACTTCGGCAGATGGAACAAAGAAATATCTTTTTGCAAGTCGCCAAAAACAGAAAGTTTTTGTAGAATCAGTTTATATTCCCGAACCCGATCGTGCAACACTTTGTGTTTCGGTGCAGGCAGGCTGTAAATTGGCGTGTAAATTTTGCATGACAGGCAGGCATGGTTTTCAATTGAATCTGTCGGCTGGCGAAATCTTAAATCAGATTTGCAGTATTTCCGAATCCGAAAAACTTACAAATATTGTATATATGGGCATGGGCGAACCTTTCGACAATATCGAAAACGTGCTTAAAAGCCTCGAAATAATAACTTCAGATTATGGATTTGCATGGTCGCCGAAACGTATAACTGTTTCGACAACAGGAATCATTCCCGCAATGACGGAATTTATAAACAAAAGCAAATGTCATTTGGCTGTGAGTTTACACAATCCTTTTGATGACGAGCGATTGCAACTTATGCCGATACAAAAAAAATATCCCGTTAAGGAAATTATTAAAACGTTGAACAGTTATGATTTTTCTCATCAACGCCGTTTAAGTTTTGAATACATAATGTTTGACGGACTCAACGATACTCCGCGCCACAGCAAAGAATTAGCCCGCCTGCTGCACGGATTGAACTGTAGAATAAATCTTATACGGTTTCATCAAATTCCCGACAGCGATTTGCGTTCGTCGAAAGACGAAACAATCGAAAAATTTCAAAAATATTTGAATGATAAAAATATCTTAACAACACTTCGTGCTTCGCGAGGAACAGATATTTTTGCCGCCTGCGGAATGCTCAGCGCCAAAGAGATGAATTGATAATTTGAGTTATTGAATTAAACAAAATTTCTTCGTTTAAATTCCGAACAAACTATCGCTGCGGCTACGGAAACATTAAGAGATTCGGTTTTTGTTGCATTATCCGACAAACAAGGTATGCAAAGTTTTTGAGTTACGTGTTTTTCGGTTTCTGACGAAATTCCTTTACCTTCGTTGCCCATGATTATCAAACCTTGCGGCGACAGTTTTGCGCTGTAAATATTCTCGCCTTCGAGAAATGTACCGTAAACATTGATATTTTTACCGAGTGTATCGAAAAAATCATTCAATTGAACATAAAAAACATTTACGCGACATATTGCGCCCATTGTTGCCTGCACGGTTTTGGGCGAAAAGCAATCGGCAGTTTTATGCGAACATATAATATTTTGTATTCCGAACCAGTCGCACAGACGTATTATTGTTCCTAAATTTCCGGGATCTTGAATATCGTCGAGAATGATATTCAGCGAGTTGTTTATATCGTTTATATTTATTTTTTTATCGGGAATTTTGGCAACAACAAATGCCGTTGGCGGAGTTTTAAGAAAACTGATGCGTTTCATTTCGTTTTCAGAAATTATTTCCGCTTTGATATTATGTTTATTATCATTGTACAGCAGCGCATCGGATAAACAGAACAAACTGTCGATTTCGAGATTTGACTGTAAAATTTCGCATACTGATTTTTCACCTTCGGCAACAAATAAACCCGATTCATCACGAAATTTTTTATATTCGAGCGATTTTATTTGTTTTATTTTTGCTTTGCTGAGCATGATATACTCAAATTATAATTTAATATGTTTTATTTTTTAATCACGGCAAAGATAGGCAATTAAATTTTATAAACTTGAGTTCGGGTAAGATAATTATAAAAAAGAGATAAGTATCCAATATTTTATTCATACCAAAACGGCATCAAAACAATCTAAAATATCATCTGTTTTATTGATAATCAATTTACACAAATTGTATTTTGATAGCAGTTTTTTGTAAACATTTCAAAGAATTTAATTTTGTTTTATTTTTCACAAAAATGTATGAAATTACCTGAACATACAAATATTTTTTGATTTAATCCGCTCGGCGCCGACATAACTTGTTTTGAAAGTTTTTTTTATTATCCATAATCTTCAAATTCTCAAATCATTAAATATTTAAATAGCAAATCATCATGTTTTAAACAAATTTTTCGTAACTTTCCCCTGTAAAATTTGTAAAACATTTTATTCGTTTATGTGTAATTGAGGATTTTATGCTAACTTTGCGATAATATTATAACAAATTATTTATGAATTACCTGTTTTCACGAAATAAAATAAATATTGACACCGAAATTCACTGTCATATTTTACCCACAGTAGGCTGCGATCCCGAATTTACAAATCAGGCCTTGGGCGTTCTTAAAACTTTTCAATATTATGGCGTTAATACTGTATATGTAACGCCCCACGTGCGATTGACGCGACCTTCGAATACGCATAAATCAATATTGGAACGTGCAGAAGTTTTTAAAAAACAAATTACCGAAAACAAAATAAAAATAAAACTTGAAGTTGTTGCCGAATATTATGTTGACGAAGGTTTGAGCAGTTTAATCGACAATGAGCTTCTTCTCACATATCCTCAGTCGCATGTACTTATTGAGTTGCCAATGCGCTTCAAACCCGATAATCTGGATGAAATTATAAAAAAACTTTTGGCAAAAGGTTATACGCCAATTATTGCACATCCCGAATTGCATCATTATTTGCGTTACGACTGGAAAATGATTGTAGATTTGAAAAATCAGGGCTGTCTGTTTCAACTGAATTTGATAAACATGGCAGGATATTTTGGCGAAGATGTTGTTGCTGCAGCCGAAAATTTACTTCGTTCCAAAATTTATGATTTGGTTGGCACTGGAGCTCATTCGAGAGAGCAACTGCGATTGATTAATGAACAAATTTTGCAAAACAAAAACTTCATTATACTGTTACGAAATACAAATTTCAAAAATAAAATGTTCTCAAAATCCGAGCAAAATGAACGATGATTTGCAACGTTTTGTTAATGCGCAAAAAAACGACTATCCCGTTGCATTAGCGGAAATTAATGAAGGTCAAAAGCGAAGCCATTGGATGTGGTATATTTTTCCCCAAATTATAGGTTTGGGCGAAAGTAAAACATCAAAATATTATGCAATACGCGACATGAATGAAGCAAAAGCATATCTTGAACATAATATTCTTGGCGGCAGATTGATTGAAATATCAAAAGCATTGCTAAATCTTTCAACCAGTGATCCATGTTCTGTTTTTGACTATCCCGATTATAAGAAACTTCAATCTTCGATGACGCTGTTTTCGCAAATCGAAAATGCCGATACTGTGTTCATACAGGTTTTGGATAAATTTTTTAACGGGGAATTAGATAATAACACATTAATAATGTTAAGAGAATTGAACTCATAATCTAATCATAATTTTAGGAACGCTAAATAAACTATTATATCTTGTTAATTTCGTGTCCCTAAACCTTTAAATCGTAAATATTTCAATTTATTTCAGAATTTCTCAAAAATTTAGACTACTTTTGCATTTTAATTTTTAAAAATGTAAAATATGTTTATAGATAATTCAATAAAATACAAAATTGCAGATATTAATCTTGCCGAATGGGGACGTAAAGAAATAGAAATTGCCGAAAAGGAAATGCCCGGATTAATGGCAATTCGCAAAAAATATGCATCGCAAAAACCTTTGAAAGGCGCACGGATTATGGGTTCGCTGCACATGACAATTCAAACTGCCGTACTTATTGAAACTCTCGTAGAACTTGGCGCAGACGTACGCTGGTGCAGTTGCAATATTTTTTCGACGCAGGATCATGCTGCTGCTGCAATTGCGGCTGCCGAAATTCCTGTATTTGCTTGGAAAGGCGAATCACTCGAAGATTATTGGTGGTGTACGGCAATGGCATTGACCTTTCCCGACAATAAAAGCGCAAATCTGATTGTAGATGATGGCGGAGATGCAACTTTGCTTATACATAAAGGTTTCGAAGCCGAAAAAGACGCTTCAATACTGAATGCTCACGCAAACAGTTATGAAGAACAGGTTATAAATAATATGCTTAAATCTATTTTGAACGAAGATGCCGACAAATGGCATCGGGCTGTGAAGGAATGGAAAGGCGTATCGGAAGAAACAACCACAGGCGTACATCGCTTATATCAAATGAAAGAAGCAGGCAAATTGCTGGTTCCTGCAATAAACGTCAACGACTCGGTTACAAAAAGTAAATTCGATAATTTATACGGCTGTCGAGAATCGCTTGCCGATGGAATTAAACGCGCAACAGATGTTATGATAGCAGGAAAAGTTGTTGTTATCTGCGGATACGGCGATGTGGGTAAAGGTTGCGCACGCTCTATGCGGGCTTATGGAGCGCGTGTTATTGTTACCGAAATTGACCCGATTTGCGCTTTGCAGGCTGCAATGGAAGGTTTTGAAGTAAAAACGATAGAACAAACTCTCGCCGAAGCAAATATTTACGTTACAGCAACAGGAAACTGCGATATTATTACGTACGAACATCTGAAAAAGATGAAAGATCAGTCAATCGTCTGCAATATCGGACATTTCGACAATGAAATTCAAGTACAGCAACTTGAAGACGATAAATCAGTGAAGAAAACTCAAATAAAACCACAGGTAGATAAATACACTTTTCCCGACGGACATTCAATTTTCCTTTTAGCAGAAGGACGTTTGGTAAATCTCGGATGCGCAACAGGACATCCTTCGTTTGTTATGAGCAATTCATTTACAAATCAAATGCTTGCACAAATCGAATTATGGACAAACAAACTGGATATTGATGTTTATCGTTTGCCTAAAAAACTGGACGAAGAAGTAGCGCGTTTACATCTTCAACAACTTGGAGTTGAACTTACAACCTTGTCGCAAAAGCAGGCAGACTATATAGGAGTTCCTGTCGACGGACCATTTAAAGCCGAACATTACAAATATTAAAAGGCATTAAAGACAGTTTTGTTAAATAAAGTTAAAGTCAATGATGTCGATGCATCATTTTGACTTTTTTTTGCATCTATAAAGAAGACGCAGTAATAATATAATGAAAAACAACAAACACATATTCAATACTAAATCGCTGTTATTTATAATGATAGCAATGGTTTTACTTTGTGTTTCGTGTGTAGATGAAAATTTTAATCCGAATATTGACGCAACGGAAGACGTTATTATTGCAAATGAAATTGAAACAAACATAAAGGCAACAGGCGTTGTTTACAAAGAAGTAGAAGCAATATCTGAAAAAATGAAACTTGGACAGGCAATAGGCGTTTTGATAAACCAAGAACGAAACGAATGGGAATATACCTTTGATACAGATTTATTATCGGGAAAGATTGTTGTTGCATATTCGGAACAGAATCCCGACAGCGAAGTTAGAACTGTTGACTGTTCAAAACTGAAAATTCATTATTACGAAAATATATGGATACTGTTGTTCGGTACTATAGCTTTAGAAAATATTAAAACATTGCAGGAAAGCAAGAAATATAATATCCAAACAACAAAATTCGGTTATGCCGATATAAAGAAATCAAAAACGTCCAATATTGCGGAAAATTCGGATTATTTTGTAGATTATAATTTTCCACAGGAAAACGTTTCGGCAAAATTAGCGTTTTCAGGTTCCAGCAATGGACAAAATCAGTCATCGGGCGCTTATAAACAAAAAATAATAAAAGATATTGTAATTGATCTCCATACATTGAAAATTATTGATGGCAAAATGAATATTATCATAGACAGATATGGAGAAAACTTCCCGATAGAAGTAGAATATTCAAAGTCGGGACGAACAGTAAAATACAGAGGCAACGAACAGACAACCAGTTATGATAATTAAAAAACATAAGAAAATTAATTACTAAGAAAATATTAACAATTAAAAAATAAACCAATGAAAAAGATACTAAACACATTAAAATTTGCAGCAATACTGCTGATTTTGGCAGGAATAATAGTTGCCTGCGGGAAAGATGAAAATAATATGAATACTATCGGAGTCAAAGGGATAATAGACGGTTACCACAAATGTAATGATTTCGAAAACGGAGTCAACGGCGTTCTTGTATTTGGAATTTATATTGTAATGGATAAAAAGGATACTTTGTTATCGTACAACATACCTCATGAGATTCTCTGTTCGTTATTAGAAGTTACCAGCCTTGAAAATTTTGAGCAAGGCGGTTTATATTTCAATAGAGATATTTCTCCAATAATTTTTGATTACAGAGAAGCAGAAAAACATGAAATAGTAACAATAGCATGTCCTCAGCTTGCACTTTGGCTGGCATATCCCGGACAGTATGCAAAACAAATTATCATTACAAAAATTAATGGAGAAACAATAAAATGAGAGCCATGAAAAAAATATTATTAAAAACAGCAGCAATACTGCTGCTTTTGGCAGGAATGATGATTTCCTGCGGGAAAGAAAATACAGATGGAGTGAATTTTCGCGAAATAAGCATAGGCAGCGAAAATCCTGTAATCAATTATGTCAATAATGGCATAGAATTTAAATTTTGCCTGTTGAACGAAGATGGCGAAGTTTCAACAATATTCAGCGAAGGTGAAAATTTCAGTTTTTACTTTTCAACAGGAAATAAAAGAAATGAATCATTATATTTTGATTACAATTTTATCGAATTGACTGATCCTGTTTTTTGTCGTGTCTATAATTTATATGGACAAGATTTTGGAAAACCATACCAATATAATGGCGCCACTTTTATAGGTCTTGGAATATACCTGTTCGAACCTGATAATGAGATTGTCTTTCAGTCGCCGTGGGTAGATAATAGAACAAATTGGAACTGGTATAGCGTAGCATTGAAAAGCCTAAACCAAAATTATTTACCCAAAGG
This sequence comes from Prevotellaceae bacterium, assembly GCA_031269545.1. Classification (GTDB taxonomy): domain Bacteria; phylum Bacteroidota; class Bacteroidia; order Bacteroidales; family UBA932; genus JAIRKV01. Next base: position 218 of record JAISYZ010000191.1, on the reverse strand, counting down.
CAAGTATTATACAGAACTTGAGTACAATTTTGTTTTTAGACGCACTTTAAACAAAGATGATGATGCTTTGAAAACAGGTAAAATAAAATTCAAAATTAATTTTGAAGTAAAATAAAGGGGTGTGTTATGAAAAAGATAGTATTAAAAATAGCAGCAATATTGCTGATTTTGGCAGGAGTAATGATTTCCTGCGATAAAGAAAATACAGATGAAGTGAA
>JAISYZ010000186.1 GCA_031269545.1 Prevotellaceae bacterium | reverse complement strand
AGAGAAATAGAATTTATAGCGCAGGGATCAAGTCCTTCGGGAATCGAATTTTACAGTTGGGATTTTGAATATGCCGAAAGTAAAGGCTTTAAGCCACTTGTTATACGCGATGTAGATGGTAAACAGGAGCGGTACTTAAATGCAGGCATATATCATATCGCCGTCAAAGCGGTGGATAATGACGGACTGGAAAATATCGAAACAATAAAACTGAAAGTGAACGGAACGATAGAACGAACATAAAGTCGTTATTTCACGGCACAGGATCGTAACCGCTTCGTCCCCACGGATGACACGATAAAATGCGTTTTATGGCGAGCCACGAGCCTTTTATCAATCCGTGTTTTTTTAATGCAATGATAGCATATTCCGAACACGTAGGCGTGAATCTGCATGTTGGCGGTTTCAGCGGTGATAAACAGATTTGGTAGAATTTAATCAGCAGTATCAATGGAAATATTGCTGTTTTCTTCAATATTTTTCGCAAGTTTTTCCATCGACCTGATGATTCCTTTCCTGATTTCTTCGTATGGCAATTTTTCTTTTGACACATATATTATGATTGCGTTTATGACTTTATTTCTGTTGAGTGCAGTTTCAGCCATATTGTGTTTGTGCTGTCTGTATGCTTCGCGGATTCTTCGTTTTAGCAGGTTTCTGTCAACAGCCTTTTTGAAATTTCGTTTTGCAACAGATATGGCAATTTTTGTCGGTTCGTCGTTTTGAGCATCTTTTATCAGATAATTAACAAGAAACGGATATGACAAAAATTTTTTACCTTTATGTATGACGTTTTCTATATCTTTACGCAAGCATAAACGTTCGTTTTTTCTGAAACCATATTTGCGGTTTTGTATCATTTTGCGCTGCGTATTGTTGCTTTTACGCAATTAAACCATGCTGTTTATTTTTGTTGTTTCAAAAACTTTTCGAGCGCTGTTTTTATTGATGGCATCTCGGGTGTTGGCGCTTTAATCGTAACGTTTAATTTTGCATCTTCGGCGGCTTTTGCTGTTGCTGCTCCGAATGTTGCAATGATTTTGTCGTTTTGCTTGAAACGCGGATAATTTTCGAAAAACGATTTAATGTCTGCGGGACTGTAAAACACAAGTATATCGTAACCTTTCAACGAAAATCTTTTCATGTCGGCGTTTACTGTTTTGTAAAATATCGCTTCGGTATAAGTGAGTTTCGCTTTTACAAAAGCATCCGACAAGTCGGTTTTGTGATTATTGTTGAAAGCAAGCAGAAATTTATTGGTTTTATGTTTCGAGCCTACAAGTTTGATTATGCTTTCGATGCTTCCTGTTCCGAAAAATATTTTGCGTTTTCTGTAAACAATATATTTTTGAAGATACAATGCTATAGCCTCGGATATGCAAAAATATTTCATCGTTTCGGGTATGTTTATTCTTAATTCTTCGCAAATACGAAAAAAATGATCAATAGCGGTACGCGCTGTAAAAACTATGGCGGTGTGCGAAAGTATTTCAACGCGCTGACAGCGAAATTCTTTTGCTGTAACGCCTTCTATCTGTATAAAAGGCTTGAATTTGACTTCTACGCCAAAAATTTCTTCTAAATCACTATATGGAGATTTTTCTGTAGGTTCGGTTTGCGATATTAGTATTTTCTGTATATTCATATAATTTATCTCTATAAAAAATCAATAATGAGCCATGTCGGTAATATTTCGATGGCGCAAAGGTACAAAATCAAAAAGAATAGTGAAATTTTTTCATTAATAAAAAGCATTATAATTTTTAATAATTTGAATAAATATAGCAATATGATGATTGCCGAAATCACTGTTAGCCATATATTTATATCCTTAATCGTACTGGCAAAACATAATGTTAAAAAAAATCCTGAAAACAGTCCGTATATGCTCAAAATAATGATTTCTATGGCGAATAATTTGCTTTTTAACTCGTCATTTTCCGAAATATATCCGACAAGTTTTATCGTTGCTATTTTAAAAACTACATAAAGGCATACGGCAATTGCAATGACTGCAAAAAGTTCTAATGGAGTTTTTTGTAATGTGTTTGCCGTTTTTTCGACTAAATAAAAAAATACGGAAACAATAAACATTGAAAAGGCGACAAGTACGTTTGTGGTTTGCGCAAAACTGTGTGAGAAATTATGATAACTGATGTTTTTGTTTTTTCTTGAAAATAGCATAATTCCAAACAGCGGAATATATTTTTTTGACAATATAAGCGCGAGAATATAAAATATCAATAATCCCGAAATTATCCAGCTTGTAGTTTCTTTATTGTTAATATAAGCGTTTGGCGGCGTTTCTGTAATTGAGGCTTGTATTAACTCCGATTTATTGCTCAATATTTCCCTTGCTGACATTGCGCTTGCAAAAATATCAATATCTGAATCAATGCATAACTGCATATCATTACTGATACAGTTTTTGTTGCATAATTCATTTATTGATATATAATCGGTTATATACATTTTCTCATTTTAAATTTTAACTGCCTGAACGTTTTGCTTTATAGCCTGCTTTTATAAGCAATTCCAGTATTTTACTGCAGAAATCGCCTTGAATAATTATTTCTCCATCTTTTGTCGAACCGCCTGCGCTGCATTTTGTTTTGAGTTCTTTGCCGAGAGTTTTTAAATCTTCCGCTGTGCCTACAAATCCTTTAACAAGCGTAACTTTTTTACCATTGCGTTGTTTTTTATCAATGCAGACTGTCAGATTTTGCTGACGTGGCGGCAGAGTTTGCTGTTCTTCGCCGCCGTTTGCCGCTTCGTATTGATAGTCGGGATTTGTTGAATATACAACGTTTAATCGTGATTTCCAGTCGTTATTTGTCATGTCGTATTTGAATTAAAAAAGTGTCTAAAAAGCAAAGAACTTTTTAGACATCTTTTTAAAAAAGAATATAACAAATCAATCACAAAACCATGTGAATAGATTAAATTAATATTCCCAGAAATCGTGTTCGGTATTCATAATTTCTGTTTCCAAGCGTATGGATTCGAGCATCGATTCCAGTCCTGAACGGCTGTAATCGTCAACATGTCGATTGTTCATTGCAAGTCCTTCTGAAATTATGCGCGACGAAAATTTTCGTCTTTGAAACACGTCATCGTAAGACATTGGCGCCGCTTCGTTCTTTGTTGTGTAACAAATCGTTTTTGCCAAATATTTACGAGCATCGGGATAGTATATCCAAAACAGTTGTTTTTTTGAATATTCGCTTGTTCGTTCTTCGTCGCCGTCGGCTGTCGTTATTGCGCGTTGAAATACCCTGACAGGACAAATTCCTACTATGCGTACAAACATTTGAGAATAGCGCTTGTCAAAAAACCATTCTTCGGTTACAAGCAATTCTTTAACATCGCCCCAACTGAAAGAACCTTTTACAAAGATTGTTGTATCTCCCGAACCGTCTAATTTTTCTTCCGTATATTCTCTGTCTTGCGCATCAAACTGTTCGCGAATATCTTTCATTGTAAGGGTATCGGTATAATCTTCGTTGTAAGCGGTAATTTCGCCTTTTTCTATTCCTTCCATCAGCGTTTGAATGAAACTTTTATGAACTGTTGTTTCAATTGTCGGGAAATATAAGGGATGATTTATTTTTTCGCTTAATTCTACGGCGCGCCATATTTTACGCTGCCACACAATCTCTGACTCTTCCGTTTCGGGATATGGAACAACGTTGCGCTCTTTCATGTTTTTCTTAGGAAGATTTGTTCCTGCAACAAGACTTTTCTTTTTTTCCTGCTGTTCGGGTTGTTGTGCAGGATTAACGTTTTCCTGCGTAAATGCTGCAAACGAAAATGTTAAACCTAAAATTATCAGTAAAATATTCTTTTTCATAATCTTGAAATTATTTTATTCTTATGTCTAATGTAGCCAGATCAAATGTTCCGCCGGGTCCTGTTGCCTTTATGTCCGAAATAAATACGCGCTGTCCCGGACGTAAATTGTTAAACAGGTTTCTTTGCGCAGATGAAAAATACGCTCCGTTAGATGCTTCTTCTTTTTCGTAGCCTCCGCTGCCTGTAACGCTTACTCTGAAAGATGTAACGGTGTATTTCAAATCAAATTCAAAATCGTCGGGCATTTTTGCCTGCAATCCCTGCGATGCGGCAAGTTCGCCTTTTGTTGCTGTTTTTCCTGTAACTCCGCTTACTGCCGCATTTGGAGTAGGAAGTTTCTTTACGCGGAATGTCTGCGTTTTCATTGCTTGACGAACTCCGTTAATTTCGGCTGATACGGATATGTCGCAGGCTTTGCTTCCCGCGGTTGGATTTATCACATATCCAGCGCCTTCTCTGCGAAGCTCTCCTCCGCTGCACGATACCGAAATTTTTTCCTGAGGTACGCCTGAAACTGAAATCTCAACAGGATTGTCAACTCCAATGTAAAACAAATTCATTTTTGTCGGCGATATTACTGCTGCCGCTTCTCCTACCTGATACTGAAATTCAAAAGGTACCTGTTGAATCCCATCCGGTCCGGGATATTCAATTGTTCCTGTCAATCGGTGCATGCCAACGGAATTTTGTATGCTTTTGTACAAAATCTGACCTTCTTCGTTGGAGTTAAAGATGCTTCCGCCGATTTTTGCTGTCGGTCTGACGCTTGGATCGTATGCTGCCAAAAATATATTTGCTTCGAGTGAATTTCCTTTAATAACATAGCTTGAATTTGGAATAACCGCAACTTGAATATTTGAGAATTTGAATGTAGCGGCGTCTATCTGTTCAAGCAAATGGCTCATCATTTGCGCTTCGCAATTACGCACGTCTAACGATATTGACGACAGTATTGCCAAATCGGAAATTGCCGGAGCGTTGTAAAATGTTGCATATACCCAATCCTTACTGCCGTCTATGCCTTCGCTTACATCGTCAGTTCTTAACATTCCTTCTATTGTCGAAACAAGTTTTTTGCCGTTTTCTGTTTCCGATAATATTTGGGTAAGGTCTGTTTTATATATTCCGATTTTTTCTTTTAAATCGTAACCTAAACCTTTTGATTCTTCATTTCCGTATAGAAGTTGAGTTCCAACATCCGTATTTTCTCTGTTTTCGAGTTTGTAGTTGCTAAAATCTCCTGTATAAATACGGGCTTTGTTGCCATCCGCTTTAATTATCAATTCTTTTTTCAGAGAATCAATGTATGAAATTAATTCATGCGTTTTATCTTTTACTGTTTGAGCTTTATCTTTCCAAGGCTTAACCTTTTCAACAGATGAGTTTGCGGCTGCGTCATCAAAATTATTGAATCTGCTTTCGTTATTTTGTTTAACAATATCTATTGATTGTCCAAACCTGCTTTCAATAGTTTCAAACGCATCAAGCACTTCATTTGACACATTCAATGCCAGCATTGCTGTCAGCACCAAATACATCATGTTTATCATTCGTTGACGTGGATTTAAATTTCCTTGTGCCATCGTTATAAAATTTTATCTTAAATTTGTTATTGCTGTTAACATACTTCCGTAAACCGAATTTAATCTTGATACATTTTCGGTTAATGATCTCATTTGTACAGACAATTCTGTTGATGATTGAACAGATTTTTTTACATCTGAAACCAGCGATATAACTTCTTTGTTAAGCAATCCGTATGCTTGCTGATATTGTTGATTGTCTTTTAATTGCAATTCAAACGATGATGTTACGTTTCCTATTGTCTTATTAAGTGTATTCAACTGTAGCTCGAAAGACGAATTTACTGCGCTGATTGTTTTATTTATCGAAGCCAGCTGGAACTCAACGGATGAATTTACTGCTCCCAGATTTTTGTTCATCGTATTTATATGTTCGCCATACGCATACATTGCTCTTTTAGAGTTTTCTATTCCTTTTTGAGTTTCATCGGCAAACGAAGATACAATTTTTGCTGTCGATGCATAAGTTTCGCTTAATGCATTTGATGTATGTGCAACATTTGCAACTGCTTGATTTGTGTTAATCAAAGTTGCTGCCAATTGTTGCGAACCTTGCGAAACAGCTGCCAGCGATGCCATATTTTTAAGAGAATCATTAAGCCTGTTGAGTCCATCTTTTATGCTATTCATTTGAGTTTGGTCTACATTGAAACCAAAATCCAATTGAGAACTGGCGGTATTGCTTCTTGCTTTGTTTACCTGTTTAGCTTCGCTTTTAGCCAATTCCAGTTCGGGATACACATTTTCCCAATTATACTTTTTGGGCATTGTTTCAAGTGCTGATAGAATAAAAATGAAAAACTCTGTCATCATACCGATACTGAGCATTATTCCTGCTCCTGTCCAGTGTTGAAGTTTAAAAAGAGCGCCTACAATAACGAGCGCTGCTCCTAATCCATAGGCAACATGGATTAATTTTTGAAAAGCCGGTTTGTCGAAAAAATTCACCATAATTTTAGATATTTTAAATTGTTTTTATTTTTGCATTCCCATATATGATCTTACGCAACGAAATCCTATATATGAGCGTGATTTTTCTTGATATTCAAATGTGCGCGAACCGCATTGCAAGTAATAAGCAATATCTTTCCACGAGCCGCCGCGTATTACTTTGCGTTTTAATGCGGGTGGATCTGATTTTTTTGCATTATACGAATATGTAGGCGATAAGTCGTGATAGAACGAATAAGCATTTTCGTCGTATGCATTATTTGTCCATTCGGCTACGTTTCCCGCCATGTCATAAAGTCCGAAATCATTTGGTTCGTATGAACCTACGGGTAAAGTTCTTACTCCGCCGTCGAGGTCATATTTTCCGCGCTGTGGTTTGAAATTTGCCAAATAACAGCCATTTCTGTTTGCGGTATAAGGTCCTCCCCATGGATATGTTTGCATTGGAAGTCCTCCGCGCGATGCATATTCCCATTCAACTTCGGTTGGAAGTCGATAATTGTGAGGCATTTCTCCTTTATAGCGCACTTCTGTTTCTGTTCTGAAATTACAGTATGCCAAAGCCTGCTGCCACGATATTCCTACAACAGGATAATCGTTGTAGGAAGGATGCCAAAAATAGCGAATCATAAAAGGTTCGTTATGTGTAAATTTATAATCGCGCATCCAGCAAAGCGTATCGGGATAAATATAAACCGAATTTTTTGAAATAAAATCGCCGCGATTCTTTATTTCTACTTCTTCGCCTTCGTCGTTTATGATAGTGCCTTCGTACGATTTTGTTTCCGAATTCCAAATGCCTCGCGCCGCTTTGTCGAAGTCGATGTTTTGCCATTCGTAAATCAATGTTCTTACATCGTATTCTTTTTTGCGAAGCAGAGCTTCTTCGCCCGAAATATTAAATTCGTTTATAATTTCACGAATGCTTTGGTCTTTAAGGTTGATTCTTTCTCTCCAGTTTATAAGAGGTTCGTCAAGTGGAGTTCCTTCTTCGTCTTCAACCACAAGAAATTCTTCATATTCCTGTCCAAGTCGTTTTCTGAGATTATACTCTTTCACATAACTTACAAAATCACGATATTCATAATTTGTAATTTCCGTTTGATCCATCCAGAAAGCATCGACTGTTTCGGTTTTTTGATTGGTATTGAATGACAGCATAATATCTTCATCGCTTGCGCCCAACACAAAGTGTCCTCCGGGTACGAGTACCATTCCTTTTGGTGGAATTTCTGACCGTTTTATTCCTGATACTCCTTTTACTTTTCGTTTGTCATGGGGCGACCATGATCCGCCAAGTTCGTTGTTGCCTTTTTTGAAGAGCGAGCATCCTGTCGTTAATCCGCTCAGTAGAATACACATTAAAATGTTTAGTGTTAATAATTTTCTCATATTCTTAAATTTATAAATAACGAATACTTTTACGTTGATTATTCTTTTTTCCTGTTGATATTGAAAAGCGGTAACTCACCAAAAATTCGTGTGCGCCTCCGCCGTATGTTTGTACTTCTGTTGTAAAATAGTCATACGAATATCCGATTTTCAGATTTTTCATTAATTCCAAGCCTATATTGATAACTGCGGCTTCTTCAAATCTGTATGATAATCCTACCCAGTACTTTTTTCTGTAAAATAAATGCGAGTTTACGCTATATTTTCCAACGCCCAAATCGGTGTTTATGTAGATAGACGGTCGCAGTTCAAAGTCGTCTGTAAATCCGAATGTAAAGCGATAGCCTGCCATGGCGTAAAATGTTCTTCCGAAAGTTGTTTTTTTGCTTGCTTTTGTCATTGCTGTGCGGTTTATGTGCAAACACGACAATCCTGCAAAAAAGTTATTGCCTGTATAATATACTCCTATTCCTGCATCGAATGTTGTTGTATTTATATCTCCTGTGGGAAGCGCAACGTCGCTTGTTTCATCGGGCAGGCGCCATTCGTTTGAATCGAATTTGCTGTTTATCATTCCAAGCGATACGCCGACTCCAAGTTTGCCTGTCGGAAGTTCGAATATGTATGAATAGCCCAAATTGAATCCCGGCGTTCTCAAAAAACCTATTTTATCGTTGAAGAATGACATGCTGATGCCGCTGTTTATAAAGCCAAGAGGACCGTTAACGTTTAGTACCGTTGTAACGGGTGAACCATCAATGTTTTTGGTTTGCATACGATTGACGGCAGTTATGCCGAACAGTCCATCTTCATCAATTCCGTAACTTCCGGGATTGGTATATCCCGAATTAAATACGCCTTGACTGAAGTAACTGTCCTGTTGCGCAATAGAACCTGTTGGAAATAGCAGCATCGCTATCATTATTATTCTTTTTATCACTGTGTTTTTTTCAAAAAAATCAACTTTATTTATGTTAGTTGAACTGCAAAGTTATATATTTTTTATTTATCAACAATATTTGTGTATAAATAATTTGTTGTAATTGTTATTTTTTCAATTTATTAACAGTTTGTTTTTACATTTTAACCCATTTTTTGTATTTCATTTATCCACCGTACAGGTATATTTTTGCTGCATGCTTCCTGATAATCGTTAAATGTACAAGCGGATATTTTTGTTTTTTTACCGTTTGATATTTCCATCCACCATCGATTTGTTATACTGCTTTTGTAAAATGTTAAGTTTGATGATAAATTTCCCATATCTACTATAAATTTCTTGAATTTGTTTTTTTGTGGAGTTTCAATAATTCTGTTTGAAAGTCCATCCGCAAAATGCCAGACCGTTTGTGCTGCAAGTTTGCTTGTAAGTATATTTTCATCGCTCTCGCAAACTATGTTTATTCGCGATAGTTTGTTTGACAGTCCGGCGCAATTGGCGATAGAGCAAAGTTCTTCGGCGTATAAACCGTTTGGCGACTGTTTTGTGCCTCCATCGCTGCTGCGCACTGCCGAAAGGTCGATTGCCATAAAATTGCTTTCCCGTAAAATCGGTTCGATAGTATGCGGCTCGCTGCGATATTCGCTCAGTCGTATTGTTGTGCAATTGTTGCCATTGAGTTTGTTAATCAATATCTTATCCGAAAAATAATTTTGATAGCCTATTATGGATATTTCGTTTTTGCCATCTGTTATTTTTGAAATATGTTTGTTTTCTGATCTAATATCGGATAAGATTAATGCTGTACTCGAATTTTTGTCCTGTTGAATTTGCAGTACTGTTGACGAAATTTCATCATTTGCGCATAAAAATACAGTATGCAGTTTTTTCTCGTTTATTTCGGCGATTAGTTTTTTGATTTTTTTCTCGTTAAATGCTATATTTCCCAAATCAAGTATTTGTATGTTTTGGTTATATATGTATAAGGTATTAAATTCGCTTCGTATTTTTGAAAATTTGTTTTTGTCAGCGTTTTTCACAATTCCGATTATTGCAAGGGTAAAATGTTTTTTACTTGCATTTGCGAAAAAATCATCCTTGTCGGCAATTGTAACTATATTGTCGATTTGCAGTGATTTGTTCTGCTTTGTTTCGTTCATCGGATTGTCTTTATTGCTGATTTTTTTCATTTATTTTCGCATATTATGTTATTATGAAACAGTTTATGTATTTACCAGTAATCAAAAATTATTTTTTTGCTGTCTTCTTTTTTGTTCTTGGTTCTTTATTTTTTTGCGTTTCTATCAATGCAAGGCAGTCGTCGCGTGTAAGCGTTTTCGGATCTTGCGATTTCGGAATTTTATAGTTTTTGCCATCGTATGTTATGTATGGTCCGTAAAGTCCGTTAAGAATTTCTATATCTCCGAATTTTGCTATATTTTTTTCTGTATCTTTTTTGCGTTTTTCTTCTATAAGTTCTATTGCGCGTTCAATTGTTATCGTGTATGGATCGTCAACATCCTTTTTCATCGAAATAAATTTTGAATCGTGAAGGACATAAGGTCCAAAGCGTCCTGTTGATGCCACAACTTCTTTGTTTTCGTAATTGCCTATTGTGCGCGGAAGTTCAAACAGTTTTAATGCTTCGTCGAGCGTGAGCGTTTCTATAAGTTGATCTTTTTTCAAACTTGAAAACTTCTTGTCGGGGTCATCGTTGTCGCCGAGTTGTGCAATTGGTCCGAATCGCGCTATGCGTGCAGATACCTGTTTTCCGCTTTTTGGGTCGATGCCTAAAATGCGTTCGGCGTTTGTTGTTTGCGAATTTTCGAGCGAGTTGTCAACTTTTTCGTGAAATGGCGTGTAAAATTTGTTTAACATTACAATCCAGTCTAATTTTCCATCGGCGATTTCGTCAAAATATTCTTCGATTTTTGCAGTAAACTGATAATTGAGAATCGCAGGAAAGTTTTCGATAAGAAAATCGTTAACCACAATTCCTATGTCGCTTGGGAAAAATTTTAATTTTTCGGCGCCGACTGTTTCCTGTCGTTTTTCCAATTTTATATCGTTCGATTTCAGCGTGAGTTTTGTATAACTGCGTTCTGTGCCTGTTCTGTTTTCTTTTACTACGTATCCGCGGGTTATGATTGTCGAAAGGGTAGGAGCGTAGGTTGACGGGCGTCCTATTCCCAATTCTTCCAGTTTTTTCACCAAACTTGCTTCTGTATATCGCGGCGGATGTTGCGTAAACCGTTGTGTGGCTGTGATTTCTTTGCGTGCTACTGTTTGTCCGGCAGCAAGCGCAGGCAACAATCCTGTTGTTTCCGTATTTTCGTTGTCGTCATCGTTCGATTCCATATATACTTTCAAAAATCCGTCGAATATAATAACTTCGCCCATTGCCTGAAATTTCTCTTTATCGTTTGATATTTTTATGGTTATTGTCGTTTTTTCGAGATCAGCATCTGCCATTTGCGATGCTATTGTGCGTTTCCAAATCAAGCCGTACAATTTTTTTTCTTGTTCAGTGCCTTCTATTTCAGTGTTTTGCAAATATGCAGGACGAATTGCTTCGTGTGCTTCCTGTGCCGATTTCGATTTTGTTTTATATTGACGGGTTTTTATATATTTTTCGCCGAACAGATTTTTTATTGTCTGTTTTGCCGCGCCCAGAGCCAAAGTCGATAGATTTGTAGAATCTGTACGCATGTAGGTTATAAGTCCGCGTTCATATAAACGTTGTGCAATATTCATTGTTTGAGCCACCGAAAATTTGCATTTTCTGCTTGCTTCCTGTTGCAGTGTTGATGTTGTAAATGGAGCGGCAGGCGATTTTTTTGTGGGTTTTTTGTCTGTACTTTCGACTGTAAATATTGCGCTTTTACATTTTTCAAGAAAGTCGTTTGCTTCTTTTTCGGTTTTGAAGTCTGATGTAAGATTTACTTTTAGTTGAAATTTTTCATCTTTATTTGCCGAAACGAAGATTGCTGAAACCTTATAAAATGTTTCGGTTTTGAAATCCATTATTTCGCGTTCGCGTTCTACTACCAAGCGCACGGCAACCGACTGCACGCGTCCTGCCGACAAAGACGATTTTACTTTTTTCCACAATACGGGCGAAAGTTCAAATCCGACTAATCTGTCGAGTATGCGCCGCGCCTGCTGTGCATTCACAAGGTTCAAATCAACTTTTCGCGGATTTTCTATTGCTTTCGATATTGCATCTTTTGTTATTTCGTTGAATGTTATGCGTTTTGTTTTTGTATCATCAAGTTTGAGTACGTTTTGCAGATGCCATGCAATTGCTTCTCCTTCGCGGTCTTCGTCGGATGCAAGCCATACCGTTGTTGCCTGTTTCGACTGTTTTTTCAGTTCTTCAACAAGCTTCTTTTTGTCAGACGGAACGATATAGTCGGGTTTGAAATTATTGTTAACATCAACGCCAAGTCCTTTTTTTACCAAATCGCGGATATGTCCATAACTCGATGTTACCAAAAAATTTTTACCCAATAGTTTTTCTATTGTTTTCGCTTTTGCCGGAGATTCTACTATTACTAAATTTTCTTGCATCAAAAATATTTTTTGTCAGTTCTTTTCTGTAATTTTTTTATAAAGCAAAAAGAACTTTTTTGTTCATTTTTATAAATATTTTAACTCCTGATCATTAAATTTTGGAGTAAAATTTTCCACAAAGTAAAAACAAAAAAAATAATGTTCAAAAAAAAATTTTTATTTAAAAACAAAAATCGACTATTTGCATTATATTTATCTAATTGATAATTAATATAATATTAATATATTTAAAGGCAAAAAAAATATTTAACATTATATATAATTATGATTTTTATTATTTTTTGTATATTACAGTCTGATTTTATGTATTTTATTATTATTGTCATTTTTATTTGGCTTTATTGTCATTTTTATTTTTTTGTCTAATTTTATATATAGACAGACTGTAATTATATATTAATATTTTTGCTTATACTGTCATTCATTATAAATATATTAAATTATTAATATATAATTAATTAATATAGAAAAATAATATAAAAACCATGAGCAGATATGTGGCATGACATATTTAAAATACAGGAAAAATCGGACATGCAATATCAAAAAAATATGTTTTATTTCGCAAGATATATTTTTACTGTTTTTTGCCGTTTTGTATTCATTTTTCGCGAAATTTGATTATAAATTAAGCCTCTCTGTCTATATAATCATACCTTGTTGGTGTAATAAATTATTAATTAGCAATAAATTAATATGAGAAAATGATATAAAAAGACTGTAAAAGTAATTGTAAAATTGCTGTTATTGATTGCGTATTTCGTTGTCAATATCAATGTTGAGTATGTTATCATTACGGTATTTTATAAAATTTCTACTTTTGTTTTGTTTAATATGTTCGTTTCGTTGTTCATTATTAATTGTTTGTTTGTTGAAAAGTAAAGAATTTATAAATATAAATTAATCCATCCTTTTGCTTATTTTTTTGTTCGCAATGACGAACAAGAAACAAAACCTAACAGGTTTCGCAAACCTGTTAGGTTTAATGAGGCTTTTTGTCCCTGACGGGACATTTTTATTGACAATTGTTTGTTTTGTTATTAATTATTAATTGTTAATTATTAATTATTTAATGTTTTTTTACCGCAAAGGTCGCAACGTTCTACACAAAGGTTTTCTCTTAATTGTTAATTGTCAAATCAAAAAAATCACAGTTCAGACAAATGGAAACAAACAAATAGACAAATATTTTATAGGTTAAATCTTTTTTTGAGGTGCTATTGCCTTTTTCAATATATTTAAGAAGCCTAAAAATTAGTAACTCATTGCGCATCATTTGATGTTAGGTTGTCCTGAAAGGACATTATTTTCATAAACGCATACAAGCGATAGCGCAGTTTGCGGAAAAAGCCGTCTCACGAACCTGCACCTGAAAGGTGCGACAAGTGATTAAGAAGTC
>JAISYZ010000155.1 GCA_031269545.1 Prevotellaceae bacterium | reverse complement strand
AAAAAAGAAAAAAACTTTTCAGGAAGAGGTGGTTTTTACCACTTCTTCAGAAAAGAAATGTTATAATAAATTTGTTTAACAAAGTATTAATTTCTGTCCAAAGAAAGGGGTACACTAAGCTGTCCTAACGTGCAATCGAAAAAAAAGGTTGAGGATACTATACATTAAAACATTATGTTAATAAAGTGTTGAAACAATCATTAAAAAATGTTTAATAAAAAAAATTACAAATGAAATCTTTTTTTGGATTTTAAACTTACTTTTCCTTATATAAAAAAATTCCATATAAAACTAATTTTTATTATAAATTTCTATCAAATTTTTCAACAAAAAAAACGTCTTCCAATCATTAATTTTTATAAACATCAGGCTTTTTAACACCTGTTTATATCTTCATATAAATACATTAAAATTAAAACTTTGTCATTTTTATTTTTGTTTATTATTTTTTTATAAGAAAAAAAGATGTATTTTCGTATAAATTTTCTAACAAAATTAACATCTTATTTCAAACAATATAAATTTTTAAAAAATAAAAAAATATAAATTAAAATTGAATACTGTTGAAAAAAGATATTGAAAAATTTTAAAAAACGAATATAAAATGGATTTGTCGAAAGAAATATGCAGGTTGAAAAAAGAGAAAAATTGTGTCATATTGTCGCATTTTTACCAAACTGCAGACATTCAGAACATAGCCGATTTTGTTGGCGACAGTCTTCAACTTTCGCAGTTGGCGGCTGAAACCAAAGCCGATATTATTTTGTTTTGCGGAGTGAATTTTATGGCTGAAACGGCAAAAATTCTTTCACCCGACAAAAAAGTGCTTTTACCCGAACCCGAAGCAGGATGTTCGCTTGCCGATTCGTGCAATGTCGAAGATTTGAAAATGTTTCTGAAAAATTATCCTGATTATACAGTTGTTTCGTATGTAAATACGAGCGTTGGAGTCAAAGCGATGACCGATATTTGCTGTACTTCGAGCAATGCTGTGAAAATAATTGAAAGTTTGCCCGAAAAAGAGAAAATTGTTTTTTTGCCCGACCGAAATCTTGGTTCTTATATAAAAGCAATTACAAAACGCGATGATATGGTTGTTTGGGACGGAGCCTGTCATGTTCACGAAGAATTTTCGGTTGAAAAAATAATAGAATTAAAGAACGAATATCCAGCAGCAAAAGTACTTGCCCATCCCGAATGTAAAAAAACGGTTTTGATTTTAGCAGATAAAATAGGTTCTACTGCGGCATTGCTTGAATTTTCCCGAAAAGATGAATGTGAGCAGTTTATAGTTGCAACCGAATCGGGAATTTTGCATCAAATGCAACTTGTAAGTCCTCAAAAAACATTTATTCCTGCGCCTCCAATTGATTCAACCTGCGGCTGTAATGATTGTAAATATATGAAAATGATTACTTTGGAAAAAATTTATAATACACTTAAAAACGAAAGTCCAGAAGTGATAATTGATATTGAATTGATTGAAAAAGCGAAAAAATCAATTTTAAAAATGTTGGAAATGTCTAAATAATTTAAAATTTGATAATAGTATGGAAGATAATTTTAATCCACATAAAGAAAAAGATTTTAAAGATAGAGATTTTGAAAATCAAATACGTCCACAGGAATTTTCATCTTTTTTCGGACAGGAAAAAGTTATTGAAAATCTGAAAATATTTGTAAAAGCGGCTCTTCTTCGCGGCGAATCGCTCGATCATGTTTTACTTCACGGACCTCCGGGACTTGGTAAAACAACGCTTGCCCATATCATTAGCCGCGAAATGAATGTTGGTTTGAAAATTACCTCTGGACCTGTTCTCGACAAACCGGGCGATTTGGCTGGATTGCTCACAAACCTTGAAGAAGGAGATGTTCTGTTTATAGACGAAATTCATCGTTTAAGTCCAGTTGTCGAAGAATATCTTTATTCGGCAATGGAAGATTATACAATAGATATTATGCTCGACAAAGGACCAAGCGCACGTTCGGTGCAAATCACAATAAATCCTTTTACTCTTATAGGAGCAACAACACGCAGCGGATTACTTACAAGTCCTTTACGCGCACGATTCGGAATAAATTGCCATTTGGAATATTACGATTACCTGACGCTTTTGAACATAATAAAACGCTCGGCAATAATTTTGAACGTTACTGTCAACGATGATGCTGCCGAAGAAATTGCTTTTCGCAGTCGAGGAACGCCGCGTATTTGTAATGCTTTGCTGCGCCGCGTGCGCGATTTTGCACAGGTAAAGGGCGACGGAAATATTGATATTAAAATTACCAAATACGCTCTCGATGCTTTGAATATCGACAAGCGCGGTTTAGACAGCATGGACAATAAAATTCTTACTACGATAATAAATAAATTCAGAGGCGGACCAGTAGGATTGACAACGATAGCAACCGCCGTAGGCGAAGATGCGGGAACTATCGAAGAAGTTTACGAACCTTTTTTGATAAAGGAAGGATTTTTGCAGCGCACGCCGCGCGGACGCGAAGTTACCGAACTTGCATATCGCCATTTGAAAATAGAACGAATGAACATAAACAACGGAAGTCTGTTTTGATTGCAAGATAGCATAAAATCCTCAATTACATGCAGAAGAATAAAAATGTTTTATAAAATTTATAGGAGAAAAGTAAGAATAATATTTGGTGATATTTTAGATAATTTTAATTATAAAAATTTGCAAAAATCTTGTTAAATCCAATAAATTTAAATTAAAATACAAAAAATATGAATAAATCAACTGTAAATATTGGATTTTATGATGAAAATTCATTATCTTTGCATACTACTGATGTATTAATTTGTTAACTAAATTGACTTAATAAAGTATGAAAATGTATATTGTTGAATATTTGGTTATTTCAGAAATTGAAAAATAAAATCATCTTATTTTATTGCTAAAAATAAAGATTTAAAAACGTTTAAAAAAGAAACATCTGAATATGCAGCAAAAAATATTAGAAAATCTTATGCTAATAAAGATACAGGTAAAAATATAATTATAAATAAATATCACATTCAATTATTTTATTACCTTTGTAACCTAATTTATGCATAAAACAAATATATAAGATATGAAAAACTTCAAACTGTTCGATATCCTTTTTGGATGGATTGCATTTGCTGTTGCAGCAATAACCTACCTGCTTACAATTGAACCAACTGCAAGTCTTTGGGATTGTGGCGAATTTATATCATCTGCTTATAAACTCGAAGTAGGACATCCGCCGGGAGCGCCTTTGTTTGCTTTAATAGGACGTATTTTCAGTTTATTTGCGCCTTCGGTCGATAAAGTTGCAATAATGTTAAATTCATTGTCGGCGCTGGCAAGCGCATTTACTATTCTGTTTCTGTTCTGGTCGATAACACATTTAATGAAAAAATATTTCGGCAGGAAAAATAACGAACTTACTTTGGCTGAAGCAGTTGTTACGCTTGGTTGCGGCATGATTGGAGCATTGGCTTATACGTTTTCCGATTCGTTTTGGTTTTCGGCGGTCGAAGCCGAAGTTTATGCAACATCGTCTTTATTTACTGCCGCTATTTTTTGGGCGGCGCTCAAATGGGAAGAAGCTGCCGACACAAAATACGCCAATCGCTGGCTCATTCTTATTGCATATCTCACAGGACTGTCAATAGGCGTACACTTGTTGAACCTGCTTGTTATTCCTGCTATTGCAATGCTTTATTATTTCAAAAAATATAAAACGACAGCGAAAGGCGTTATATTCAGCATAATAACAGGCGGACTGATTTTAATAGCAGTATTGTATATCATTGTTCCGTGGATACCGCGCGTAGCATTCTGGTTCGATTTTATATTTGTAAACGGATTCAGATTACCCATAAATTCAGGAACAGTATTTTTTATAATTGCATTTGCCGCAATATTATCGTATCTTATTCATTACACGCATAAAAAAGGCAAAGCGCTTGCCAATACAATTGTGCTTTGTATTACGGTAATTTCTCTCGGGTTCAGTTCGTATGCAATGATTCTTATACGCTCTTCGGCAAATACGCCAATGGAACAAAACAATCCCGACAATATTCGCTCATTAATGAGTTATCTGAACAGAGAACAGTATGGCGACTGGCCTCTGTTTACAGGTCCTTATTACAATGCTCCGACAATAGGTGTTGATGTTGATAATGTTTACACAACAAACAAAGGTAAGTACGAAAAACTGGAAGAAAAACCAAAATATATTTACGACAAACGTTTTACAACTGTATTTCCCCGTATGCACAGCAATAAAGACAGACATCCTGATGTTTATAAAGAATGGGGAAATGTAAAAGGACGACCAGTTGCCGTTGGAAATAACAAAATAGAGAGAGTTCCTACTTTCGGAGAAAATATGAGATTTATGTTTTCGTATCAAATGGGATGGATGTACTGGCGATATTTCATGTGGAATTTTGCAGGACGGCAAAATGATTACCAGGGCGATGGGAACTGTTTATACGGAAACTGGATTTCAGGTATCAATTTTATTGATGAAGCGCGACTTGGACCACAGGATGAATTGCCCGATTTTCTCGCAAACAATAAAGCGCGAAACAAATATTACATGTTGCCGCTGTTGCTCGGAATACTTGGCATGGTGGTACATTGGGCGCGAAATAAAAAAGATTTCAGCATTGTGTTGCTGCTGTTTTTCCTTACTGGACTTGCAATAGTGATTTATTTAAACCAAGTGCCGAATCAGCCGCGCGAGCGCGATTACGCTTATGTCGGCTCGTTTTATGCATTTGCTATTTGGATAGGAATAGGCGTTGCGGGATTATATGAACTGATAAGAAAAATATTGCCAAAAGCGATAGCCGCCGTATTATCGGTAATTTTGTCGATAAGCGTTCCATACATTATGCTAAAAGAAAACTGGGATGATCACGACCGTTCAGGGCGTTACATTACTGCCGATTTTGGCGAAAACTATCTCAATTCCTGCGACAAAAACGGCGTTGTGTTCACTTACGGCGATAATGATACTTTCGCACTCTGGTACAATCAGGAAGTAGAAGGTAAAAAAACAGATGTTCGCGTAGCAAATACATCCTATCTTTATTCCGACTGGTATTACGAACAACTGCTGTACACATATTATGACTCGCATGCATTGAAACTTTCAGCGACTCCGGAAAAAATTGTCGGCGCCGTCAGAAATCAGGTTGTTGTAGAAAATAATTCAAATCAATACGAACTTAAACGCGTTTTGAACGATGTTGTTTTTAGCGATGATATTCGTGCAAAAAAATACAGAGACCAATCAGGCAAACCAATCAGTTATTTTCCATCAAACAGCGTAAAATTAACAGTTGATAAAAACAAAGTAAGACAAAACGGAATTGTTGGCGATTCGTTAAGCGATGACATGATTCACGACCAGATAAATGTAACCCTTCCTCAAAACGGCGTAGTAAAAAATATGCTGGCAGTACTTGATATTGTTGCAAATAATTTTGAAGAACGTCCTGTTTATTTAGGAGTAACAGTACCGTCTGAATTTGTCAATTTATTTAAAAACAATATTAAAAAGGCAGGTTTGGCATATCTTATTACGCCCGAAAAACTTACGCAGGAAACATCCTTTGATATAGAAAAAAATTATGATCTTTTTATGAATAAATATAAATATCGAGGATTAAACGACCCGAATATTTATTGGGATGAAGTTGCTAATCGCTTGGTAATATTATGTTATCGTCAAGGATTTATCGACCTTATTAACGCACTGATGAGGAAAAACGACATGGAAAGAGTAAAAGCCGTTTTGGATAAATACGAAGAAGCGCTTCCTCCTTTACGAAAAATGTACGTTAATGAACATTTTCCCATATACGTCAGATATCTTGTAGGCGATACAGTAAAAGCCAGCGAACGGTTGGAAGTTAGTTTCAACAAGACAGATGAAGAATTGGCATATTATGCTCGTTTTGATTTGAGCAAGCAGATCGAAATTTCAAACGAAATTGCAGAAAATCTAAATACAATGAAAAATTTTGTAATGCTGGCAAACATGTACAATAAAGATGCCGAAGCAAAAATGACGGAAAAATTAAATTTATACAAACAAACATTTCCCGATATTGTAAAAGCATATAATATAAGATAATTTGCGAAACATTATTAAATTTGTTTATGATCTGCGTGAAAAAAATGCTTATATATAAACAACTTTCTAAATATTTGAATTAAAAAATATGCGATTTCGACCGCCAAAATTCATAAAACGCTTGTACCCGTCAATAATCTGGAACTTCTATAATGATGAAGATCAGTCAAGCGTTTATCTGACTTTTGACGATGGTCCAAATCCGGATGTAACGCCTTGGGTGCTTGCACAACTCAAAAAATACAATGCCAAAGCAACTTTTTTCTGTTTGGGGAAAAATGTAGAACAATATCCCGCCGTTTTCAGAATGATTTTAGAACAGGGACACAGCGTGGGCAATCATTCGTACAGTCATGTAAAAGGATTTGGCGTAAGCGTTGGCAGATATGTCGAAGATTTTGATTTTGCCGAAGAATTTATTCAAAGCAATCTGTTGCGTCCGCCTTACGCACGCTGCACTCCGCGGCAAATAAAAATGTTGAGTCATCGTTTTCATATAATAATGATGGATATTGTCAGTCGCGATTACAGTAATAAAATCTCGCGTCAACACTGCTTGAAAAATGTAACGAAGTATGTACAGGCAGGTTCTATCGTAGGTTTGCATGACTCGAAGAAGTCTGAAAAAAACATTAAATATGTATTGCCTCGCCTGCTCGAATTTTTGAAAGAAAAAGGATTTGAATGTAAGCCGATTATTCTTTGAAAATCTGTTTAAATTTCATTTTTAATTGGCAATAAAATACTATCAGGGTTTTTAAGGGGCGACTAAACAGTCTGTCCTTAAAAAGCAAAATTTGCATATAAAAAATTAATAAACAGACATTTCAAACCTAACAGGTTTCGGAAAACCTGTTAGGTTTTATGACACTTTTTGTCCCAGTCGGGGCAAGAGCATTGCATCTTGAAAACCGTCCATTGACGAGGAAAAACTTTCAATCCCAACTCTTAGCAATTTGTAAAATGGCAGTATCAAGTTCGCGGTTCAACAGTTTGGAAATAAGCGCAGGGCGTTCAATGATTTTTGTCATCAGCCGTTCTGTCTGTTCGCCGTAAAACGGTGATACAATAGTCGTTACTTTGTAGTGAACGCAAATAATGTTCACCTCATCATGTTTTACCACCTGACTTTGACACTTTATTTAGCATTATTATATAAAAGCATG
>JAISYZ010000154.1 GCA_031269545.1 Prevotellaceae bacterium | reverse complement strand
TTGATTAACTGCCGCATACTCACGGGATACAGAGCGAAAGCAGCCGCCATTTCTCCGGAATCTACCCGTTTGCTCAGCGCCTCAAGTCCCCTGATACCGCCTACGAAATCAATCCTTTTTGATGTGCGCAGATCTTTAATATCCAGAATCTTATCCAGCACTCCTCTGATCCCATATTTCCGACTTACCTCACTTATACTAGACCCGGAGGATACTTCTTCTACTACTTTTTCCTTAAAGCAAATACTGTACCGATTGTACGTTTTTACATTTTTTGTCATACTTTTAACCTTTTTGTCTGTATACCTATTTCAGGACATGACAACTTCTATATCTATCTTATTTTCCACTACTAACTGCTTATACAGGATTTCTACATATTTGAGAACTAAAAGGATCTTCTATCGTATCTTCAAATAAACTCAATAATGTCTTTTGTTGACAACGGATAGTAAGGTGTTTTTGTATTTGGTTCAACTGTTCCGCTGTAATTGTCGAAATAGAAAGCCGACATTATTAACAATTTAATATAATTAATATAACAAAGATAGCATAAAATTCTCAATTATACACAAATGCATAAAAATTTTCGGTATTATCAATCGTAATCGGACTATCAAAAAAACATCAAAACCTGAATTTTGACAACGCCCGATGAACTTCGGGCAATCGTTTCGGAAGCAATTTCGAGCGTAATGCCAAAACAGACTTCAAGTAGCAATCAGATTGACCCTCACTCTGAATGACGCATTGGAACTATTGCAGGAACACGGCTATTAATGGTTTATAGCAAAAAAGAATGAGTTTTTGAGGGCGGGAGGTGTAAATGTACGGCAGAAAGAGGATAAAAACAGAAATATCAAATCTAATATAAAATGTTAATATTAAGCATTTTAATCGGTTGTTGAAAACTTTTTTTCTTTTCAATGCTTTGTATGTGAATTTTATTTTGTAATTTTGCCAAGCAATGTCAAAAAAATAAAATATGTACGCAATAGGACAAATTTTAAAAGAAATCAGAGAGGAAAGCGGCTTTCCTCTCCAAGAAGTTCAGCAGCAGGTAGATATTGACCTAACTCAATTGAGCCGAATTGAGAACGGAAAACGTTTGCCGACTGTTGACCAGATACAGCGTTTAGCCAGATTTTATAACTATGATGATAAAACTTTGCTTATTCACAGAGAAAGCGACAAAATCGTATATTCCTTTGAATATCCCGAAATTGCAATAGAAACTCTGAAAGTAGCAGAAGAAAAAGTCCGTTATGGTGTGCAGTATTTGCCAATGTTTCAGAATACTATCTATCAAAAACCGATTTCACTTGAAAGCAGGAGGTATATTGGCAGCAAAGCCAAACTTACCGAATGGATTATGAATCTGATTGATACTGAAACCGAAGGCGTAGAATCGTTTGTTGATATTTTTGCGGGTACGGCTTCCGTTTCTCATCAGGCAATCCCGAAGTATGAACACGTTATAATCAACGATATACTGCATTCTAATAACGTGATTTATCGCGGTTTTTTTGAATCGGGCGATTGGGATGTAGAAAAATTGAATGACATCATCACGAATTACAATACATTAGACCCCGATTCGATAGAGGAAAATTATTTTTCAGAAAATTTTGGCGGAAAATTTTATGAACATAACACAGCAAAACTCATCGGATATATTCGGCAGGATATTGAAGATATGAAAGCGGAACTTACTAAAAAAGAGTATTTTATCCTGCTTGCCACCTTGATTTACAATATTGATAAAATTGCCAATACGGTTGGGCATTTCGATGCTTATATTAAGAGACCAATTAAACCACAGCCATTTAGGTTGCGTTTAATTGATGCAAAGGAATTTGAGAATGTGGAAATTTACAGAAAAGACGCTAATTTGCTTGCACGAAAAATAGCGTCGGACTTGGTTTATATCGATCCGCCCTACAATTCGAGGCAATATTGCCGCTTTTATCATTTGTACGAAACCTTGATAAAATGGGATAAGCCGCGACTTTTCGGCGTAGCGTTAAAGCCTGTTGCCGAAAATATGAGTACCTATTGTACTGTCAAAGCCCGCGACACATTTACTGACCTTGTAAGCAATCTGAATACACGTTATTTGGTTGTGTCATATAATAATACATACAATTCAAAAAGCAACTCATCGGAAAATAAAATCCGTTTGGAAGAAATCGAATACATTTTAAATAAATGTGGGAATACGAAAGTGTTTGAATGTTCACATCGCTTTTTTAATACAGGAAAGACTGAATTTGAGAATCATAAAGAACTGTTGTTTATCACAAAAGTAGATGAAGAAAGAAAAAATAAATCGTTCGCCACTCTTTTACGTTGGTGATAAATATAAATTGGTAAAGGAAATTAAGCCATATTTCCCCGACACTATAAACCGCTTTATAGAACCTTTTGTTGGCGGCGGCTCTATGTATTTGAATATTAATGCAAATGAATATTTTTTGAATGACATTGATTCAAATGTAATAGATATTCACAAGTTTTTATGTTCATATATTGGTAAGGAAAAGGAATTTTACGACTTGATTTTTTCAATCATTCATAAATACCACTTATCTTGCTCATACGAACAGGATGTTGTCCCTGCGGAACTCAAACAGCGGTATAAAAAAACATACTATGCTCATTTCAACAAGGAAAATTTCAACTTGTTAAAAACTCATTACAACAAGTCCAAGCGCAGAAGTGTAGCCGAATTGTACGTGCTTTTGATTTACGGTTTCAACAGAATGATACGTTTTAACAGTCTGAACAATTACAATTTACCTGTTGGAAACGTAGATTTCAATGCTAATGTGTATAATGCCCTGTCAGACTATTTTTGTTTGAATACCCATAAGAAAGCACATTGGTATAATGGTGATTATAAGGAATTTATCAGTTCGATAAAGTATCAGGCAGGCGATTTCGTTTATTTAGATCCGCCTTATCTTATTACTCTCAGCGAATATAATAAGTTGTGGAATGAACAGACAGAGAAAGACCTTTTGCAAATGCTTGATAATCTTAATAAAAAAAATATTAACTTTGCAGTGTCAAATGTTACCCATTATAAAGGGAACGAAAACGGACACTTTATAAGATGGGCGCAAAAATACAACAATTATCAGATAAAGAGCAATTATATCAGTTATCACGATAATACAATAAAGACGTTTAAGGAGGTTTTAGTAACTAATTATAAGAGAATATGAAAGTTCGAGCATCAGAGTACAAACCGCTGTTATTCACGACAACAGTGAGAAATCCGCAAAGATTAAAATCCTTGCTTCATATCTTTGCCCGATTCGACGGACAAATCCTGACAGATGATTTGGCTACAAAAATCGTTTGTGAACTAATCCGTTATGGTTTATATCGCCCTACTTCGCAAACAAAAGGTATCAAAGCGAAATGGGCAACAACACCCAAAGGCGAATTTGCCAAATCCGTGCTGACTGACAGCGAAGTGCAATATACGTTCAAGCACAATCCGCAAAACCACAAGGAAGCAGGTTTTGCAAAAGGCTATCCTTCTCGCTTTGCTACTTTCTTTGATTTTGCCAAAGAATTAGGTTTTGTTTATTATCAACCCAACGAGCCGATAGAATTTTCAGAGATAGGGAAAAAGATTGCAAGTATTTTCTCGGTTGAAATTGAAAATGGGACGATTGTAGTTACAGAAGAACACCCCGAATATGATCAGCAAGCATTTTTGCAAGCGATGGCAAAG
Organism: Prevotellaceae bacterium; assembly: GCA_031269545.1. Lineage (GTDB taxonomy): Bacteria > Bacteroidota > Bacteroidia > Bacteroidales > UBA932 > JAIRKV01. Next base: position 1,589 of record JAISYZ010000154.1, on the reverse strand, counting down.
TTTCAGAGAAACAATCCATTTGCTCGCGTTTTGAACGAAAATATTCCGCTTATTCTTTTGCTTGAAACTATCAAGAAACTCAATGCAGACCCTGAATTTAACGATGCAGGTATATCAAGAAAAGAATTGCCATTGTTGATATTTTGGAAAGATAACGACGCAGAAGCATTGTATCAGCGCATTAAGAAATTGCGTAAAGAACACAGCTATAATCCGAGTGATGAAGTAATTATTGATATTTGTACGAAAGAAATTTTACCAACTTTTAAGAAATTCAAGCCTAAATCAATCATATCGGAATACCCAGATGAATTTATCAGAAAGATGCGTTTGACAGGGTTAATTTCACTTCGCGGCGCCGGGCGTTTTATCGACATAAACCATAACGAAGATGATCGAATAGAATATGTTTTGTCGCGCTACTCTAATTATCAGAAATATACGACAGAGCGAACTTATTTTGATTATATGGCACAGATAGATGAAAATCTGTTTGCTATTTCACCTGTTGCGGTAGATACAAGTCGAAGTGAAGCATTGCTGCAAAAATGGGTTACAACTTATAATTGGAACAACATAAAGACAGAATTAAATATCTTGGCAACAAGAAATAAGACCTCAAAAGACGAGATTTTGAAGTTTTTGCCCAATCCTGTACGTTTAGAGTTCTTGACTGCATTGGCGATTAAATCCAGATTACCTGATGTTCGCGTTATTCCAAATTATCCTTGTGATGATGAAGGATTGCCGACATCAACGGCGGGAGGAATTGGTGACCAAGGCGATATTGAATGTTTCGAGAAGTCGAACGGTATCCTTGTCGAAGTAACAATGGCAGAAGGCAGGGTACAGACGACAATGGAAGTGTGGCCAATCAGTCGCCATTTGGAAGAGTTCCAAAACAAGTACGAGCGAAAATCGCAGTGCATTTTCATTGCACCGTCGATATTCAAAGATTCTGAACGTCAAATAAAGTGGGTAAAGGCGGAAGAAAAATTGACTATTCGACCGTACAAAATGGATGATTTTATTTCGTATTTGGAGGCGGGTAACGGGTTGTATGCTTTCATCAATTGAGGGCTGATATTCGACCGCAGCGAAACGGCTATTGCTATCAGGTCTTCGATTTTCATTGAACCTGTTGACACTACACGACCTGTGCGGTCGTCCTTACGTTGAGTGAATACTAAATCGTATAACTCAATTAATACTTTTTTAGACATTGTTTTATACTTTTATTAATAACCGATTTTGTTTAAGTAAAAACCCTTTACTTTCTTGCCAATCAATTCGATCCGTACTGCGACGTTGGCGCCAAGTATCGCATTTCGAGGCTTGAACAAGCCTAAAAACCGCTCAGGAAATCCGACAGTCATGGCAAAAAGATCTGGACGAATTTAAGACAAGAAGGGAAAAATACCTATTATATAAATAGACAATCCTCACTTCAACAAATGTATTGCCAGACCTGAACGGAGTTTTGGCTCGAACCATGTTGTTTTCGGAGGCATTATTTCTCCTGCGTCGGCGATATTGATTAACTGCCGCATACTCACGGGATACAGAGCGAAAGCAGCCGCCATTTCTCC
>JAISYZ010000109.1 GCA_031269545.1 Prevotellaceae bacterium | reverse complement strand
AGTTGAGTGAGCATTGCGAGAATGTCGGCAGATTTTTGTTTTGCCTCAGCCCACAACAAATATTCGTCATTGAAATCAATAGCGTTGTTCGGGCGACGGATTTTCACTGCAAAATCAATTTTCCCCAAAATTCTTGTGCAGTCGAACCTGTCAAAATAGTTGGCTGCTACGGCGTTTTTTATTTCTTCTTCGAGAATGTTTTGGCGTTTCATTGTTTGTTGATTTCTGAGAAAATGATTAGCAAAGATATTAAAAATAATTGATGATTTGAAGATTTAAGATTGACTGTTTAAAAGCGCAAATTAAAATTCAGAGAAATTTCTTTTATATCAATAACTTATCATTTATTTCCATTATGCTTTTTTGTTCACAGTTTTGCGCGTGGATGACACGAAAGAATTGCTTTTCGTATAAATGTCATATCAAGATGAGTATATATTTCGGTGGTTAAAATAGATTCGTGTCCGAGCATTTGCTGTACTGCTCTAAGATCGGCGCCATTTTCAATAAGATGTGTTGCAAACGAATGCCGAATAGTGTGAGGACTTATATTTTTTTCAATTCCTGCTTTTTTTGCATATTTTTTTATCAGATTGAAAATTGCCACTCGACTAAGTTTTTTTCCGCTGCGATTAAGAAAAACAATATCTTCGGCTTTTTTGTTTACAAACATCAATTTTCGCTGGTTAAGATATAAATTCAGCGATTTGATTGCCCGTTCGCCTATCGGGACAAGCCTTTCTTTATCTCCTTTTCCTATAATTCTGATAAATTCATCTGTAAAATATAAATTTGATATTTTAAAGTCGATAACTTCCGAAACGCGCAAGCCGCAACTGTAAAGAGTTTCAATGATTGCTGCATTTCTGTGTCCGAGCGGTTCGCTTAAATCTATGCTCAAAATTATTTTTTCCACTTCGTCAACAGTCAGGAAATCGGGCAATTTTCGTTCTGTTTTCGGATATTCTATAAGTTCGGTTGGGTTAGTTTGCACTTCGTTTTCAATCTCAAGAAATGCAAAAAAACTTTTTATACCGCTCAAAATCCGCTGTTGCGTCCGACTGTCTAAATTATTATCATATAAACCGGCAAGAAATTCCTGAATATGATATTCTTTTATATCACTTATATTCAAATTGTTTCTTTCTTCCGCAAAAGTTTTCAATTTTATGACATCGTGCATATAAGCATCTATGGTATTTTTGGAAAGCGATAATTCCAACCGTAAATATTTTTTAAAATCGTTTATTGCAATATCCCATTTCATAACTTTTTAAAGTTAAATTGACAAATTATTCATTGTTTATTATATTCAAAAATGTTAAATTCAACTTAATGCAGGACACAAAGGTAGAAAAAATAAATTGACAGGATAATAATTACGAATTAATACAGAATATTGATAATTCACAAAATTATACCGCATAAAGTATATTTACCTTAAAACGGCGTTTTGTAATAATGTTTTTTTAAAATTTTATAAACTTTCATACGTAATGTTGGATACGATTTTACTGCTTAGTGTTAAAATGAAACAAGTTCATATATAGTCATAACGAGCCGAAAATATCCTAATTTATAATCAGAAGGTATTTATGTAACACAAATCTGAAGTAAGTATAAAATTTTTCATTATTTTTTTAAAAATATTTTGTCAATTTCAAAAAAATTCGCATATTTGTACGATATTTATATTGTAAAATGTAAAAAATCCTGTTGTATGAAAAAAACAATATTGCACCGAGTAATCCGCTTCTATTTTGAAGGATTCAAAAATATGACTATAGGCAAGACGCTTTGGCTTATAATTTTAGTCAAACTGTTTATAATGTTTGTAGTATTGAAGATATTTTTCTTTCCGAGTTATCTTGGAAAATTTGACAGTCCTGCCGAAAAGCAGGAATATGTATTACATGAACTTATTCAACGAGCTAAATAATCTCTAAAACTTTTTATTATGATTGCAGAAATTGACATTTCTCTTATTGATTGGTCTCGAGCACAGTTTGCTCTTACGGCTTTCTATCATTGGCTATTTGTGCCATTGACACTTGGGCTTGGCATTGTTCAAGCAGTTATGGAAACTCTCTATTACAAAACAGGCGATGAATTTTGGAAAAAAACCGCCAAGTTTTGGATGAAGTTGTTCGGAATTAATTTTGCTATAGGCGTAGCAACAGGATTGATTCTCGAATTTGAATTTGGAACCAACTGGTCGAATTACAGTTGGTTTGTAGGCGATATTTTTGGCGCTCCACTTGCAATCGAAGGCGTTGTTGCATTCTTTATGGAAGCAACCTTTATTGCAGTAATGTTTTTCGGTTGGAACAAAGTAAGCAAAGGTTTTCACCTTGCATCAACTTGGCTGACCATTGCAGGCGCAACAATATCTGCATTTTGGATATTGGTTGCCAACGGTTGGATGCAATATCCGGCAGGAATGAACTTTAATCCCGATGTTGTTCGCAACGAGATGAAAGATTTCTGGGAAGTAGCATTTTCACCAGTGGCGCTCAATAAGTTTTTCCACACCGTATTATCGGGTTGGATTATCGGCGCAATGTTTGTTGCAGGTATATCCAGCTGGTATTTATTGAGAAAACGCGAAATAAAATTTGCTCTGGCAAGTATTAAAGTTGCGGTTGTGTTTGGTTTGATAGCATGTTTTCTGTCGGTATGGACAGGCGACGGCTCTGCTGCTCAGGTTGCCGAAAAACAACCAATGAAACTTGCAGCAATGGAAGGTTTGTATGAAGGCGGTAATGGCGTAAATTTAGTTGGAATAGGAATATTAAATCCAAGTAAAGAAGAATATAACGATGATAAAGATCCGTTTTTATTCAAAATAGACGTTCCAATACCGAAATTCTTATCGTATTTGTCGTTTGGAAAATTTAACGCCTACGTGCCGGGAATAAAAAATATACTCGACGGAGGCTATCAATTGCCAAATGGAGATGTAGCCTTATCGGCTCAGGAAAAAATAGAAAGAGGTAAAATTGCAGTTTCGGCTTTGTCGAATTATCACTTGGCAAAAGCCGACAGCGCATTGTATGCAAACAACGCCGACAGCATAAAAAATGTATTAGCAGCCGAAATTGTTATCAACAGTGAAGAATTAACATCAGAGAATGGCGATGTTTATCAGGCTCCGACAGTTGACGAATTGTATGCCGCTAAAAAAGCCGAGATTCAAAGCAAAATTGCCGATGCGCGTAAACAAATATTCGCAAACATTAATTATTTCGGTTACGGATACATTAAAGAACCAAAAGATTTGATTCCGCCTGTAGGGCTTACATTCTACGCATTCAGAGTGATGATTATTCTCGGAGGATTTTTACTTTTGCTCTTTGCTCTTTCTACTTATCTGTCGTTCAAAAATAAATTTGAAACCAAACGCTGGCTGCAATGGACATGTTTGATTTCTATTTTTCTGGCAATCTTTGCAGGACAGGCAGGTTGGGTAGTTGCCGAAGTTGGACGCCAACCGTGGGCTATTCAGGATATTTTACCGACATCGGCTGCCATATCACAATTAACGGCATCATCGGTGAAGTTAACATTCTTTATTTTCCTCGCACTATTTACGGTTCTGCTAATAGCCGAATTGAAAATTTTGATAAGTGCAATAAAAAAAGGACCTCAAATTAATGAACAATAAAAATTAAACAGTTATGGATGCAACATATACATTTTTACAACATTACTGGTGGCTTTTAGTATCACTGTTAGGAGCCTTATTGGTATTTCTGTTGTTTGTGCAAGGCGGACAATCGTTGCTTTTCACTATAGGTAAAAATCAAAAACAGCAAAAAATGCTGTTGAACTCTACAGGTCGCAAATGGGAATTTACATTTACAACTCTGGTTACTTTCGGAGGAGCGTTTTTTGCTTCGTTCCCGCTGTTTTATTCAACAAGTTTCGGCGGCGCTTACTGGGTTTGGATTTTGATATTACTTTGCTTCGTGCTGCAAGCAGTATCGTACGAATATCAGGCTAAACACGGAAATTTATTAGGAAAGAAAACATATCAGATATTCCTCTTAATAAACGGCATTTTAGGACCTGTCTTATTGGGAGCGGCGGTAGGAACATTCTTCAACGGAGCAAATTTCGTTGTCGAAAAACAAAATCTTACAAACATCGCCAATCCTGTAATTTCGTCATGGACATCGGCGTGGGGCGGACTTGAGGCTGCTTTTGTGATATGGAACGTATTACTTGGGCTGGCTGTATTTTTCCTGTCGCGCGTGTTGGCTTTACTGTATTTTGTAAACAATATCAATGATGATGAAATACAGAAAAAATCACGCAAACAACTAATCATCGAAACAGTATTATTTCTCGTATTTTTCCTTACTTTCTTCGTACATTTGTTAGTACAGCAAGGATATGCCGTAAATCCCGAAACAAAAATAGTATCTCTCGAACCATACAAATATCTGCATAACTTTTTGCAAATGCCTGTTGTGCTTGTAGTTTTATTATTGGGAGTTGTAGGAGTTCTGTTCGGAATTGGCAAAACAATACTGTCAGCAACATGGAAAAAAGGAATCTGGTTTGCAGGCACAGGAACAGTGCTGACTGTTTTGGCATTGCTGTTGTGCGCAGGCTGGAACAATACCGCATATTATCCATCGTTGACAAATATACAAAGTTCGCTGACTATCGGCAACAGTTGTTCAAGCCTGTTTACGCTGAAAACCATGGCTTATGTTTCTATTCTTATTCCTTTGGTTTTGGCATATATAGTGTACGCTTGGCGTGCGCTCGATATTCACAAAATCACAAGCAAAGAAATGGAAGAAGAAAATGAGCATACGTATTAATTAGTATAAATCAATGTAAAATACTCCTTTCATAAATACAGGAAAGGAGTATTTTTGTTTTTTAAAGATTATAAAGCGGATTGTATTTTAGTATTCTACTTTCGGTTTATCATTATTCAAAATGCCATTTTGTCGTTTTTTCTTTCTGAAAATAATAGAATATAATACGTTTTTAATCAGTAAATAAGTTAATTAAAAGATTTTGTTAAAAAAATGTTTATGAAACAAAAGTCTAAAATCAGAGTTGTTATATTATATTGTATTAACTTCGTAACCGAATTATTGTGAAACATTATAAAAAATGCACAACAAAAACTAAAACGATGTTGAGAAAAAATTACATAATTATTTGTTTATTTGCAATATGCAACCTTGCAAATGCACAATCGAAAGAAGCGGCACGTTACGAAATAGATGTAAAACGTTTTGACTTGGACTACGACAACCGCGAGGCATTGATTCGTTCACGCGAATTTATTCGCCTTGATTCGACATATTATGTAGGGCATTTGTACGAAGGCGTTTTCAAATACGAGCGGGCAGCCGATTATTTAGGATTTAAAAACTGTATTGCTCCATTGCAAAAAGCAGTCAGACTTCTTGAAAAAGATTTTTCGGCAAAACTTTCTGCCCCTTATAATTCGTACAGCGAATTTGAACCTTTGCGAATTGTACAGTACGATTACCGTATGCTTGTTTTTTGTCTGATGGAAGCGTACAGCAATCTCGAACAGCCTGATTCTGTGATAAATCTTCTTAAACATTATCAATCGTGGAATTTGCAGCGCGACATACTGGGTGCCGATAATTATATTGCGTGGACAATTCACCGCAACAGATTTTATACAAAAGAAAAATACAGTTTTCTCGAAAATTCAATAAAAGAAAACGACAAAAAGGCTCTTTATTATTTACACAAAAGTCTTGCCGAAACAAATAAAAAAGCCGATTTGAACGAAAAAACTTTTCCGTATCTTGCTATCGAAAGCGACAGACTGAGCGCTTATCATTATTTGGCGATTATTCACGATTATGAAAAAAATGCAGATTCGGCGCTTTATTATTTTCAGAAAATGGAATATTACAATATTTTCCCATACAATAACTATGCAATATTCTGTTTTATAAACGGTTATTTTTCGGATGCCGAGGCTTATTTCAGAGTTTCACTGTCGAAGGAAACAGGCGATAAACGATTGAAAGAAAGCGAATATTACATGGCAATTATCGAAGTGTTGAAAAATAATCCTGTTACGGCAATAAAAAAGATAAACGAAGTAATACGCGAAAACGGAAGCGCGGCAGGTTGGGGCTGGTATAATATTGCGCTCGCTCGCGGCTTTTTGTATAACGGACAACTCGATAAAGCCGAACAGCATTTGAAAAAAGCGCAAAATTTCAAAGAACTGCACATTGGAACAACATGGGGACAAAGTCATTACAATTTTTCAATAAGATTTTTGCAAACGATAATTGATAAGCAGAAAATTGAAACCGAAAAGTTTGAAAATCGAAAATATTGGATGTCGCTTAAATCGCTTACAAATATTGCAAAAAACAAGGTAAATTTCATATTCAACCGACTTGTTTTATTAAATCAGCTGGCGGCAAATCCCGAACGCGAAGATGTGTTTTTTAATATCTTTTCATCCGAATCTACTGTTACTTTTGACGAAATCATGCTGGCGTTGCACGATGCTTTCAGCAACAAATATTTTGTGCGTCTGTACGAAAAATTTCTGGATATCGATAAACGCATTTTCATAAAAAAATACATAAAATTATATTTGGCTTACATCTATGCCGAACGCGGCGACAAAGCAAAAGCATTGCAATATCTTGACAAAATAATCGGCATAGAATATATCGATGACGAATATGAAGTTTTATTTTTGGCGCGAATCTATGAACTGTATGCGCGAATATCGCCGACAGAAGAAAAACGCAACGAAAATCTTTTACGGTTTTATTACAAATATCCTCAACTTGTTCCATACAGCGGATTGCGAATGAGTTTTCGTTTGGAAGTCAGCGGCAACGGAACAAACAAAACCGAAGATATTATATTGAAACAACTTCAGGATTATAATATTTCCATTGCCGAAAAAACAAAAATCAGCGTGCCAAAAGCGAAAATATCATTTACCAACGATGGGAAAACAGATATTTTGGAATTTGAAGTTGTTGACGCATCTGCAAAAACAATAGTTCCGCGCACAAAAATTCCTTACAACAATACTGATGTTGCAACGCGAAAATTAGTTTACGGACTGTTCAATATAATCGAACCTGTTCTTACCGTAAATTCAATAACGGCGCCGAATAACTGATAAGTGAATTTTAATCAGTCAGTCCTTAAAAAGTAAAATTTCCAGATACAAAAAATTAACAGACAGGCATTTCAAACCTAACAGGTTTCGGAAACCTGTTAGGTTTTACGACGCTTGCTGTCCCGTCAGGGACAGAATATTAGTAGAAAGAAACGCATACACATGCATGTCGCGCGAGTTGCCGACAGTTTTTCATGTCATCGGCAGCGCTTCGCGCGAAAATCTCGGCGGCAATTATTTTTCTACCGACATTTTGTCCCTGACGGGACATTTTTATT
>JAISYZ010000101.1 GCA_031269545.1 Prevotellaceae bacterium | reverse complement strand
TGTCTGACCCGTACAGGTTTCAAATCGGTAATTACTTGGGCTTGACCATTGATAAGCGCCGTATGGCCGGTTACCACAGTCTTTTGTTCGTAATTGGCGTTGACGATTAATACCGGATTCAATGTCTGCCTGCGATTCGTCGGATTGCTGACGGTTGTCAGTATCACGTCTTCCCGGTTACCTTTATTTGTAGGAGTTTGATTCCGGATGTAATCCGGCGCTACGGCGAATGTTTCCTGCGTAATCGACATTCCCGCATAAGAAGCTTCGGTAATAACTAATGGCACACGTGCGGAATATAACCGCTGTCCGGCGAACTTCATGTTTTCGTCGGCGAGGAACTGTATTGCCGTACCATACCCGCCTACATAATTGAAAAATTCTCCTTTGCGGTAGTCGGTGAGCAACTGACCGAGAGGTCCGATTTGCGTTTTGCAGGTATCGTCCGGTAAGCCGATGCATGATACGTGCCATTGCGGTGCATACCGGTAATCTACTTGCTGAAACTGTGCAAATGCCGGTACTGCACAGATAATTAAAAAAATGGGGATGACTGTTTTTTTCATGAAATTATTCTTATTATAGTTCTTATTAAGGATACAAAAATAAACAATTTTATTTGGATACAAAAAAATTGATGCTGATGCAAAAAGTATGCTAATTTACACAAAGCCGAAATTGATATAAAAGAAAACGGGATTAAAAGCCTTCAAGTGTGTGAAAGTGGACAAGCGTTATGATGCTTATTTTCAGTTGACTGTTATTCAGTTTTTCGTTATGGACAGACAATTCCGCTGTGAGATGTTTATCGGTAAGGCGCATAACTGTTTCGTCGGCAGTTTTTGCAGGAACGGTCATTAAATCCATTGGATTGCCGGTACGAATGGCTTCTTAAAATTTTTGCCCGAAATTTTTTTCGGAACTGCCCGCTTTCAGTCCGAAAGGTTTGACAAACCGGTCCCTTAATTTAAACAGCATTTGCAGCCATTTTGGGAAATCCGTCCAACTGGCAACGAGTATATTGTCCGGCGTTAATTGGCTGTGTTCAGGAACAATAACCGAATACGCTTCTACATAACCGGCAGGCAAAAAATTCCTTGTCTGCGAGTTTTCGGGTAATGATGATTTGATGATTTTCATTTTAATACTTTTAAATCCTCTTTTTCATATTTATGACTTCCTTTTTGCGTCTTTTTGTAATTTCAGCATTTGATACAGTCTACTTTTGTCAAATCTTTATTGTTTTGAAAAAAATCTCTGGTATATTGGTTGTATTCAAACTGTTTACCGATTGAAAATTTCTTTCCCGCCTTTTTGTCCGACGCTATTTGATTATAAACTTCTATTGCCTCGCGATACGTTTTTTCACCTTTGTTTGCGTTCATCCAGTTTATAAACGGCACATTAAACTTAAAATGTTCGCCGATAACGCTTTTGAAAAACGCACGGTGTGTTTCGTTATTTCGATAATTTACATCAATCATTGCATCTAATGACGGAATGAAATTACTGTTTTTCTTTGCCTGCTTTTTTGTAATTGGTTTGTTTTCAATAAAATCACACAGATATTCCAACAAATTTTCCTTTGAGCCCGAAGCCGGCAAATTATTTTCTCTGCACCATTCAATCAAATCTTTTTTGAGAATGTAGGTGTTGTATAAATCTTCTTTTGTTTGCGGGAGTTTCATGATTTCACGGAATTAATGTTTCGCTTTAGCACCATAATATAATCCTGTTCGTTTTCTATCACAATCTCAAATCCCATTTTTTTGTACATGCTGACGGCATAGTTTGCCTTATCCACACTTAACGAAATTTGTTTGTAACCTCTACTGTTGAACGTTAAATCAATGTATTATACAGCAAACCTGTTCCGATTCCCAGATGGCGGTATTCCCTGAAAACCGCCATAGCCAGTTCGGGCGTTTCGGAATCAATATTGCCGTAACCTTTGGGTTCGCCGTCCAAAATACGTAGCCACGCGCCGCCGACCGTTTTTCCGTTCAATTCGGCAAACAAGCAAAAATCGCCTCGTTTTTTCCCAAAATCACGAATATAATTGTCTATTTCGGGCTTTTTGATAATGTCGCGCGGCAACGGCTCCGCTCCTTCGGGCTGGAAAATGGCTTCGTAAAGCAATTTTTCCAAATAGCGGAAAATGTTGTCTGATTTGTCGCTGTTTATTGCCGATTTTACAATTTTTACCTTGCTTTCTTTGTAAGGGTAAGGCGTATTATTGTTTTTAAAAATTATGACGCAAACATTGTCGCGATACGAATAAGAAACAATATCGTCCGTTCTGTCTTTCCCGTCAATATATATCAGTTCTTTTTTTAATGACATTCTTGTGTTTTTTAATGAGTTTGCTGTGCCGTGAGGTCGCCGTTCCATGGGTTGCACTTAACGGTTTGGCTTTTTTATATATTTAATTAACAACCAATCAATTACGTTCATCTTTCGTATTCCATCAATGATAGCATTGTCGTAATCAAGTGTCAAAACATATTTGGGATAACTGTCGCGAAGAGTTCTTAATGACGAAAATTCGCGTTCAAACGTTTTTTCGTCATTAACGGTATAGGAGACTTGATAATATTCTCGCTCGTTGTTTGGTTTTTGCACCATAAAATCAACTTCTTTGTCCTTGTTTTTGCCGACAAATATTTC